>CAYYEN010000019.1:15836-16607 GCA_964470795.1 uncultured Spirochaetaceae bacterium
TGCTTTCCTGTAAAGAAGAGGAAGAGAGTTTATCCCCTCTTCCTTCTCCCGCCCCTCAAGCAAAAGAGCCTAATCTGATACTAACAAATGAAGAATTAATTCTAACTGCAGAGCATTTAGAACAATACCGTCATGCCACTTTCGATAGTCTTCCTTATTATCAAGAAGCCTTAAAGCGTGATAGCTATGATGTTAGAGCTAATAATGGTTATGGGTTGAACTTGTTAAGACGAGGTCTCTTTCAAGAAGCGAAGGCTTGTTTTCAAAAAGCTATTGACCGACTCTCTCAATTCACCCTTAATCCATTTGAAGGTAGGTCTTACTACAACCTTGGCCTCGCTCTTGCCTATGAGGGGGAGTATGATAAGGCTTATGATAGTTTTTATAAAGCAACCTGGTCTTATGAGGAAGCACAAAAAAGCTTTTATGCCTTAGCCGTGCTTTCCTTAAGAAGAGAGGAGTTAGAACAAGCGTTATATTTTGTAACTCATTCGCTCGTTTACAATGCTCATAATATTAAAGCTTGTGCGTTAAAAGCATATTTATTAAAACGCTTAGGGCAAGACTATATTGCTCAAGTTGAAGAAAACCTTAGTTATGAGCCTTTTGATTACCTCTCTTTGTTATTAATTAATAAAGAGGAGACTATCAAAACCTTAGCTCATAATAGAATTGCAACTTATCTATATACCACATCAGATCTAATTAGTTACAAATGCTATAATGAAGCCTTAATTCTCTTAAACCTTTTAGAAAATTCTAATCCCATGG
>CAYYEN010000020.1:0-15141 GCA_964470795.1 uncultured Spirochaetaceae bacterium
CAGCAGGTGAGTTAACAGCTAGAATCAGAGCTGAAAAGAATCGACCACAAGGTGACCTTATGTGGGGCGGTCTTGGAAATAGCGACGGCGATGTAAACTCCGATATATTTGAACATTACGTTAGCCAATATGATAATGAAGTTATGAAAGATTACCAAACTCCAAATGGATTTTATAATCTTGACCACTTATCAACAGTAGTTTTCTGTATCAACACAGATTTAGAAAAAGAATTAGGTTTAGATATTAAGAGTTATGAAGATTTATTGAATCCAAAACTAAAAGGTAAGATTGTATTATCAGATCCAAACTCTTCATCCGCTGCATGGAATAACTTAAGTAATATCATGGCTGTATATGGTACAGATTCTGCAGAATCTTGGAACTATATTGAAAAGTTCATGAGAAATGGTCTTGTTATTTCTACTTCTTCTTCTGTTTGTTTCAAGAGCGTTCAATCTGGTGAGTATGTTGTTGGTTTAACCTATGAAGATGGAGCCTCAACCTTATTAAAATCTGGTGCTAAGAATATTAAGATGGTTTATCCTTCAAACGGTACCTCTGCATCTGCTTTTGGTTGTGCTGTAATTCAAAATTGTGCACATCCTAATGCTGCAAAGGCTATGATTGACTTCTTAATGAGCGCTGAAGGCCAAGGTAAGTTAGGTAATGCACTTGGTACCTTACGTTTCACAAATACTAATGCTAAGTATGATACAACATATCTTCCTGCAACTTCTGAGATCAAATGGGTAACTAGAGATGTTAAGTGGCTTACAGAAAATAAGAAAGCAGTTCTTGAGCATTGGAACCAACTATTTAATACAATTCACTAGGATTTATTATTTAGAATTTGTTATAAGGGGCCTTTTTGGGCCTCTTTTTAATTACCTGCAAGATGCGAAAGTAAACAAGAGTTATTTTCTTAAACTTATAACTTTATTTTAAATATAGCCGATTATTCCTCTATTGTTGGCAATAAATGAGTTCTTCTCCATTCCCTAGGGCTTGTAGTAAATACAGATTTAAAGGTTCTTGAGAAGTGCAGTTGGTTAACATAGCCAACTTGAAGAGCGATATCTTTTATAGGAAGTCTTGTCATCTTTAACAGATTAGAGGCTTTTATCATCCGATATTCGATTAGAAAATCTTGAGGGGTTTTTCCAACAGTATCTTTAAAGACTCTGCCAAAATAGGTTCGGTTTAAGGAACAGAAATCTGCAATATCTTCAACCGAGATATCTTTTGTATAATTCTGTTCGATAAAATTCATTGCTTCTCTTATATAAAAATCTCTAAGCCTGGAGCCTATCGCTGTTCTCTTATTCTTAGAGCTTTCTACTAAAGAATCGAGAAATAGAAAAGCTTGTCCTGTTAGATGTAGTGAGGAGGAAGTACTATGGCCAACAATGTAAAGCATTATATCTTTGACTTTATCGCCTTCCGTTCTGTTTTTGGGAAAATATACTGGTTTTGACTTTGAAAGCCCTGAAAGCAGTAACGCTTCTCTAACTCTTAAGCCATCGAATTCCAACCAAGTGTATTCCCAAGGAGTTCTAGGATCTGCAGAATAGGTGCATTCTTGACCGGGAAAGATTAAAAAACCTTGGTTTCCTTCAATTACATAGGAATGGTTTTTCCCTTTCTCATCTGAAGCCATCAATTCTCCTCTACCCGCAATTACATAGTGAAATAAGAAGTGATTTCTTACATAAGGACCATAAGAGTGTAAAGGAAGACATTTTTCATGGCCAAATTGGTAAATATTCATATCTACAAACCGCTCATCAGCAAATACATGATATGCTGTAGTATGTTCAGGTTGTTCTTTCAGTCTCGTTGCATCCATAAATACCTCTTAGCTTAATTATATACCAAAATGCAACTGAAGCAACGTTTTTTAGCAATACATATCGAAATTGGTATATATTAAGTTGCAAAATGGTATTTACGGATTAAAGATTCGGGTTGAACCTTTTTATATAAACAAAACAAACCCCGTAAGGGCTAAGGAGTAAAAACACTATGAAGAAAATTGCAGTAATCATGTTATCTATCTTACTTTTATTTAGTGTAGTAAGTTGTTCAAAAAGTAGTAAAGAGGCAACCTCCTCAACAAATGAAAAAAATGTTACCTTAACATTTCAAATTTGGGATATAAATCAAAAGGCTGGTATGGAAGCAATGTGTGCATCTTATACAGCATTGCACCCTAATGTTAAGATTGAAGTTCAAGTTACAAACTGGAGCGAATATTGGACCAAGCTTGAAGCCTCAGCAACCGGTTCTCAAATTCCAGATATCTTTTGGATGCATACCAATGAAATCTTTAAATATGCAGATAACGGTATTCTTGCTGATTTATCAGATATTGTAGAAAAAGATAAGTTTTCTGAAATCTCACTTGCAAATGCCTCTGGCTCAAATGGAAAGCTTTACGGCGTTCCAAAAGACAAAGATACCGTTTGCTTAGTCTATAACAAAGAAATGTTTGATAAAGCGGGAGTCTCTTATCCTGATGAGAATTGGACTTGGGATGATTTAACTAATGCTTCAGCATCCATTTACAAAGCAACCGGTAAGTATGGTTATATGGCTTATGCGGATGACCAATTGGGGTATTGGAACTTTGTTTATCAAGCTGGTGGTTATATTTTAAATGAAGATAAAACTCAAGCAGGTTTTACACAAAGTGCAACTCAAAAAGCTATGAAATTCTACATCGGGCTACAAAGAGAAGATTGGTGTCCAACTCAAACTTATTTTGCAGAAACTGCTCCTGGAGATGCGTTCTTCTCAGAAAAAGGCGCTATGTATTTTGAAGGAAGCTGGAATTTGCTAGCAGAACTTGAAAACTATCCTGAGATGGTAGGAAAATGGGATGTTGCAGTACTTCCTAAGTGCCCAGATCCAATAGTAGGAGACGGAAGAGCTACTATTTCAAACGGACTGAGTTATTCAGCGGGCGCTAAGAATAAGAATTTAGAAGTTATTAAAGATGTTCTTAAATTCTTTGGTTCTCAAGAAGGACAGATTTTACAAGGTGAGAAGGGAGCAGCAATACCGGCTTATGAGAATACTGAATATTCTTGGATTAGTTGCTTTGATAAATATCCTGTAGATATTACAAAGGTTACCGATATGTTTGCTTACGGGGTTCAAAGTGTAAATAACGCTTCCCGCCCAGAATGGAAGTCTAAGGTAAGCGATACTCTTCTTAAGATATATGCAGGAGAGATAGATATCGACTCAGGCCTTAAGCAAATGCAAAAGATTGTTGATGATTTAAGTAAAAACTAGGAGAAAGAAATGAGACAAAGAGCGCGTATGGTTGATGTCGGCTCGAGAGATAACAAGTGGGGGCTTATAATGGTAGCCCCTACCATTCTAGGGTTGATACTTTTAAATATGTTACCATTTTTCCAGTCTATTTACATGAGCTTATCCTCTACAAAAGCCTTTGGAGCATATCAATTTTGCGGTTTAGACAATTTTGTTAAGATGTTTCAGAACTCTGAATTTTGGCTAGCCACTTGGAATAGTGTGTACTTTTGCCTTCTCACAGTGCCTGTTGGGATCTTCCTTTCTTTAATCGTTGCAGTTCTACTCAATAATAAATTAAGAGGAACTACAGTCTTTAGAGCTATCTTTTTCCTTCCTATGGTAGTAGCACCAGCTGCAGTTGCAATGGTTTGGAAGTGGATGTTCAATGGTCAGTATGGCATTATAAACTCACTGTTTCATACTAATGTCGCTTGGCTTACCAATTCAAATACAGTACTTATCTCCTGTGCCGTTGTCGCCATTTGGTCTTCCATTGGCTATGATGCAGTACTTTTGCTTGCTGGAATTCAAAATATTTCTAAAAGCTATTATGAAGCCGCTTCTTTAGATGGAGCTTCTAAGATTAAGCAGTTCTTTACAATTACAATTCCAATGGTATCACCAACACTCTTTGTAGTTATCATCATGCGTCTTATGGCTAGCTTAAAAGTTTATGATTTGATTTACATGATGGTCTCAGAATCGAACCCGGCCTTAACGCATGCGCAATCTTTGATGTACCTCTTTTATCGTGAAAGCTTTATCGCGGGAAATAAAGGATATGCGTCAGCAATAGTTCTTTGGACCGTGCTGTTAATCGGTATTGTTACCGCCTTACAATTTCTTGGCCAAAAAAAATGGGTCAATTATGACGTATAAGGGAGAAAATAAAAATGACACAATCTTATAAAAAACAGGTATTTATTTCTAAATCTATTATTTACTTATTCCTAATTTTAGGGGCGGTAATAATGATTTTTCCTTTCCTTTGGATGATCTTGACTTCTTTTAAAACACAAGCTGAAGCTATGGCAGTTCCTCCAAAATTCTTTCCATCCTCTTGGAAAGCGACCAACTTTGAAAGAGTTACTAAATCTTTACCTTTTACCAATCTCTTTATGAATACAGGACTTATGATAGTCTTTAGAATTGTCTGTGCTGTTGCTTTCTCCTCAATGGCCGGGTTTGCCTTTGCAAAGATTAATTTTAGAGGCAAAACAGTATTATTCTCCCTTGTCTTAGTTCAGATGATGCTTCCCTCTCAAATCTTTATAATTCCACAATATCAAATGCTTGCAAAGTTTGGACTTACAAACTCAATATTTGCCCTTGTATTTCCAGGACTTGTAAGTGCTTTTGGAACCTTCTTTTTAAGACAAACTTATTTAGGAATTCCAAACGAGATAGCAGAATCGGCCTATATCGAAGGTTGTAATAAATGGACAACTTTTACTAAAGTTATGTTCCCACTTACTACTAACAGTGTGGCAGCAATTTCTATCTTTACCGCAGTGTTTGCGTATTCAGATTTGATGTGGCCACTTATTTGTAATACCGATTTAAAAATGATGACGCTCTCCTCCGGTTTATCAACATTAAACGGACAGTTTACTACAAACTATCCAGTGTTAATGGCAGGCTCTCTAATTGCCATGATACCAATGGTTGTTCTCTATCTATTATTCCAAAGACGCTTTATCGAAGGTATTGCCTTGACAGGTGGAAAATAATATCTTCAAAATAATTATAAAAAGGACTTTTTATGCCAATACTATTTAATGAAATTGATAATACAATAACTCTTACTACAAAAAACTCTTCTTACCAGATGAAAATCGATAAGTATGGTTATCTCTTGCATACCTATTATGGTGCACCTATCGAGAGCGATATGAGTTACCTGATTCGTGGGTTTGATAGAGGCTTTTCCGGTAACCCTTATGTTGCCGGAAACGATAGAACCTATTCACTTGATCAACTACCTCTTGAGTACCCGGTAGAGGGCAATGGAGACTTTCGATTAACAGCACTCTCTGTTAAAGAAGCTGGGGTAAGTGGCTTAGATTTACTGTATAAGACCCACCGTATTGAAAAGGGCAAGTACAGCCTAAAAGGGCTTCCTACAGTTCAAGATCAAGAAACTGTGACTCTTTCAGTAGTTTTGGAAGATAAAGCTAAAGGGGTAGAAGTAGAGCTAAAGTATTCAGTAATTGAGGACACTGATACCATAACTAGAGCTGCCATTATTAAAAATGTAGGAGAAGGGGAAATCATACTTCAAAATGCAGCGTCTGTTTCGCTTGATTTTCTTTATGGGGACTTTAATCTAATTCACTTTCAAGGGCGTCATGCTCATGAGAGAGAAAAGGTAGTAACTCCAATTACCTATGCTGATTTTTCTATAGGCTCAAGAAGAGGAACCTCTTCTCATCAGCATAATCCCTTTGTAATAATAGCTGATAAAGAAACAACTGAAGATACCGGCTCTTGTACCGCTTTGATGCTCTTATATAGTGGTTCCTTCGCCTTCCGTTGTGCTAAAGACCAATATGATCAAACACGGGCAGTGATGGGGGTATTGGATGAAAGATTCGATTATTCGCTTTTAAAAGGGGAAGAGTTTGTGACTCCTGAGTGTGCTATCTCTTTCTCATTAAACGGGTTTTCAACGCTCTCTCATAATAGCCATAAATTAGTGAGAGAACATATTACTCATGGTCCTTGGGCTTTAAAGCGACGACCTATTTTAATCAACAACTGGGAAGCTACTTATTTTGATTTCAATAAGGAAAAATTGATAAAAATTGCAAAACAAGCTAAAGAGCTCGGTGTTGAGATGTTAGTCTTGGATGATGGCTGGTTTGGCCATAGGTGGGATGATAACCGTGGTTTAGGTGATTGGTTTGTTAATGAAGAAAAGCTAGGAGGTACCCTTTCCTCCTTAGTAGAAGAGGTTAATGAGATGGGCCTTAAGTTTGGTCTTTGGATCGAGCCTGAGATGGTTAATGAAGACTCTCTTCTTTATAAGGAACATCCGGAGTTTGCCTTTACACTTCCAGGTCATAAGCCTATTAGATCTAGAAATCAACTTGTGCTTGATTTTTCTCAAACTAAAGTTGTTGAATACATCTTTAATATGATTTCTAAAGTTATCGATAGTGCTCATATTGAATACATCAAAATGGATATGAATCGCTCCTTAGCTGATGTTTGCTCGCAAGATTGTAGCCAAGGAAAGGTACTATATAAGTACACTCTTGGCGTTTATGATTTTCTTCAACGTCTGCTTAATCGCTATCCAAATCTGCTTATTGAAGGCTGCTCGGGCGGTGGCGGACGCTTTGATGCAGGTATGCTTTATTATACTCCTCAAATTTGGACAAGTGATAACACCGATGCAATTGAGCGTACCCTTATTCAATATGGGACTTCTTTTGCTTATCCTATCTCATCTATGGGCTCTCATGTCTCTGCAGTGCCTAATCATCAAACAGGTAGAATAACACCTTTAAATACGCGCTCCGTTGTTGCAATGGTAGGCTCTTTTGGCTATGAACTCGATTTAAATAAGCTCTCTATTGAAGAGAAAGATGAGGTAAAGAAACAAACTGATAGCTTTAAAGAGCTTTACGAGGTGATACATAATGGGCTCTACTATAGATTAACAGACCCCACCGTTAATAAAGAATTTGTTTCTTATCTCAATGTAACAACAGATAAAAAGGAAGCTTTATTATCGATAGTTACGCTTTCAACTCAAGGTAATCCCTTAAATAAATATGTGCGCCTTAAAGGGCTTGAAGAGGATATCAACTATTACAACTCCTTTGATAAAAAGGTTTATAAAGGCTCTTCTCTTATGCATGGCGGAATATTACTACCGTATGAGAGTGGGGAATATAATGCTTATCAAATGCATTTTAAAGCTGTTAACTAGTAGTACTTACAAAAGGTGTTAGAATATAGCACCTCTTGTATTCTAGTTTTCTTTTGTGGAATTTAATATTTTTCTTAAAGCTTTAGGAGTGAAGCCATATTTGTTCTTAACCAAATAAAAGAAGCGTTGTGCAGAGCCAAAGCCACAACTTTTCCAAATTCCTTCTAGCTTTATATTAGTATCTCGTAACAGTGTTTCAGCTTTATTAAGCCGAACTTCTGTTACTTCCTCGAGTAAGGTCTTCCCTCTTATTTTATAAAACCTTTCCTCTAAGCTTCTTCTGCTTATTGGAATATCAGCAATGAGTTCACCACAAGTTAGGCCAAAAGTAGCTTTTTTCCTTATGTTCATTATCGCTTTCGACACAAAAGGGTCGCTAGTTAAGACAAACATTGTGCTTTCTCGCTCAACTAGAGTTGAAGGCGGAATTAGCTGAATAGTAGCTTTTGTGTCGTTGTTAGTTAAAATCTCCTCTAGCCTAGAAGCCGCTTCATAGCCAATGCGTTGAAGATTTAAGCTAATACTTGAAAGTGATGGTTTTGCTAACATACACATCAACTCTTCATTATCTACTGAAAGAATCATCAATTCTTCAGGAATTTTGATATTGTTTTTAAGGCAAGTTTCAGCCACTTTCATAGCGGTTAAATCATTAACACAAAAAAGGGAAGTAGGCTTTTTAAGGGCTAATAAGAATTTATCCAGCTTTTCCATTTCCCCATAGGTATCGTACCAGGTATTAAGGGGAGATTGAAAGATAGGTATTGCTTGTTTTCCTATTGCTTTAATAAAGCCAAGGTAGCGTTCTTTTGCCCAAATTGTATTAGATACTAAAATTGCAGCGTAGTTTTCAACCCCACTTTTTAAGAAATATTCACCACACGCTTTTCCTGTTTCTATATCATTGTTTTTGACAATGTTTAAGTCTTTATTGTTAGAAGCTCCTGCGATATCGACAATAGGGACATTATAAGATAAACAAAGTTCCTCATCTTCTTGTGTTTCAATTCGAGCAATAATTCCATCTAATTTAGCTTTCGATAAATCTGAAAACCATAAGCCTTTAGCGTATAAGTTCCAATTCTTCTCTTTTGCAAAGGACAAGATTCCCTTTACAACATGACGATCAAAATTATCTGTAAATTTAATATTAAGTCCAATATTGTACATACACTAATATTATACCATTTGTTTTCTATTTCGCAAAATGGAATAAATTTTTCGTATTTATAGCATATAAATATTAAGAAACTGCTTTATCCTTTAAAAAAGGAGTAATAAATGCAAATACCTCTTATAGGATTAGGAACTTTTGGCTCAGACCATGTCTCTAATTTAGACGTAGCTCAAAGTGTAATTACTGCAATCAATCTGGGTTATGAGATGATTGACTGTGCTTCGGTGTACGGTAATGAAAAAGAAATCGGTGATGCTTTAAAAGCAAATAATATTGATAGATCTAAAATTTGGCTTACAAGTAAACTCTGGAATGATAAACATACAAGTTCAGATGCTCGTGATTCTTTTTTCAATACTCTTTCAAATTTGAATACCGATTATTTAGATTTATATTTAATTCATTGGCCGTTTCCAAACTATCATCCACCAAAATGTGATGTTACTTCAAGAAGCGAAAATGCAAAACCTTATATTCATGATAATTTCATGGCAACTTGGAGAGAATTAGAAAAACTTTATAAAGAAGGCTATATAAGAAATATTGGTACTAGCAATATGACAATGCCAAAAATGGAGTTATTGCTTCGAGATTGTGAAATTAAACCTTTTGCAAACGAAATGGAATTGCATCCTTATTTTCAGCAAACTAGTTTTGTAAATTATCTTAAGAGTAAGGATATTAAAGTTATTGGCTTTTGCCCAATTGGAAGCCCCGCAAGACCTGAAAGAGATAGAACAGAAGAAGATGTCTCTGAACTTGAAGATTCAATTCTTTTAGATATTGCAAAAGACCATAAGGTTCATCCTGCAGAAATTTGTCTAAAATGGGCAAAAGGCAATGGCATAATTCCAATTCCTCAATCTACAAAAGCTTCTCACTTACTTTCTAACTTAAAAAGTATTCAAGAAGATCCTTTGAGTGAGGAAGAGTTAAAGCGTCTTAATACAATTGATAAGGATTGTCGCTTAATTAAAGGGCAAGTATTCCTTTGGAAAGGTGCTAAAGATTGGCGTGATTTATGGGATTTAGATGGAACAATAACCAAATAAAAGGAGAAAATATATGGATAAGAAATTAATGCTTGGAGCAAAGCTTCCTGGAGATAGTACTGTAAAATTAGAACAATTCGAAATACCAAAACCAGGATATGGTCAAGTTTTAGTTAGAATGAAATGTTCAACTATCTGTGGCAGTGATATTCGTTGTATTTATCGAGAGCATCTTGGTAAAGGACCTGAGGGATATCAGAATGTAATTGCAGGACACGAACCTTGTGGTCAAATTGTTGAAGAGGGTGAAGGTCTTAAAAGATTTAAGAATGGCGACCGAGTAATAGTATATCATATCTCTGGTTGTGGTGTTTGCCATGAATGTAGACAAGGTTATATGATTAGTTGTACCTCAGATAAGAGAGCAGCTTACGGTTGGCAGAGAGATGGTGGTATGGCTGAATACATCCTTTGTGATGAAAAAGATTTAGTAGCTCTTCCTGATGAATTAACCTATGCTGATGGCGCTCAAGTTGCTTGTGGTTTTGGAACAGTTTATGAAGCAATTGAAAAAGTCGGGGTATCTGGAAACGATGATGTACTCGTTGTAGGATTAGGGCCTGTAGGACTTGCTTGCTTGATGCTTTGTAAAGCAATGGGCGCTAATAAGTTGATTGGCATTGAAATGCATGATGAGCGTATCCAGGTTGCTAAAGATCTTGGTTTAGTCGACTATGTATTTAAACCTTTTGACGATGTTGTTTCAGAGATTAAAGCTATTACCGGTGGTAATGGCGTTGAACGTGCTTTCGATTGCTCAGCTTCTGATAAAGGTAGAGCTACTGCAATTAGAGCAACTAGAAAATGGGGTAAGATTGCTTTTGTAGGAGAGGGTGGAACTGTTAACTTTAAACCTTCTGAAGATATCATTCATGATCAAAAGACTATTTATGGTAGTTGGGTAACTTCGATTTGGAAGATGGAAGATTTGGTTGAAAGACTTGTACGTTGGGGTATTCACCCAGATACTTTAATAACTCATCGCTTCCCGCTTTAAAAATCTGGAGAGGCATATGCTTTGATGGAATCTGGCGCTTGCGGAAAAGTTGCAGTTTGCCAAGATGAGGAAATAAAATAATTGTTACTATAAGGCTACCAAAACCTGGCAGCCTTATTCTTTCTAACTGGTCAAAACTACAATAACAACTGAAGGACATCAGAGGTCCTAGAGTATACCTTATAACTTTAAGAATAAGATTAATGTAAAAGGTGGTAGGTATGAAAAAAGTATGTTGTGTAGTTTTAGTTTTCTTTATTTCTGTATCAATGGTATTTGCTGTTACTGCATCTCAAAGCAAAGCTCAAAAGAAAGCTGAGTCTTATTTGAAATACTCAAGTTTTTCTTATGAGCGGCTTGTAGACCAACTTATATTCGATGGATATTCAGAGCTTGACGCAAAATATGCAGTTGATAGATGCGGTGCAGATTGGAAGGAGCAAGCGGTTAAGAAAGCTAATTCATATCTTAAATACTCTTCTTTTTCGTATAGTGGGTTAATTGATCAACTAGAATACGAAGGGTTTACTTCAGAACAAGCTAAATATGGAGTTGAACATACTGCTTTGGGAAGCTCAAATAGCTCTTCTTTTAGCCAAGAGCAAGCACTGAAAAAAGCGCAATCATATTTAAAGATTTCAGGCTTTTCTCGCCAAGGTTTGATCGAACAACTAGAGTTTGAAGGCTTTATCAACTCAGATGCCACCTATGCTGCAAATAATTGCAAGGCTAATTGGAACGAGCAAGCTGAAAGATGTGCTAAAAATTATATAACAATTATGAATATGTCTGCCTCGGAGCTGAAGGATCAGTTATTATTTGAAGGCTTTACTTCTACAGAGGCCTCTTATGGGGTTTCAGCAGTGTGTAAATAGTAAAAACTCAGCCTCTTAGGGAGGCTATTATGAAGAACAATATATTGTTACAGAAAAAACTCCTTTGATAAGACCAAATATACTTTTTGGTATTTTGATTTTTCTTAATTCGCCTCATTATGTGAAAAGAGTTCAAGAAACTCTTAAATCTCTGGCTAACGCTTATTTTTTTTTAAGAGTATGGTTTTTTTAGAAGTATAAAAAATTAGTTTTAGTTTTAAAAATATTGCTAATTCCAATCTCTAAAAAAGCATTAAAATGCTAGTAACACTAGCGAAAAATACTGTTTGACGCTAGTAATACTATCTACTATACTTCTATTAGGAGTTTATATGAGCAAAGAATATATAAAAAGAGTCTTTAATCTTACAGAAAAATTAGAAAAACGTTCACAGTTTTTATTCGGTCCAAGACGGACAGGCAAGTCTTCTTATATAAAGAATGAGCTTAAAACTGCAGATATAAAACTAAATTGGAATTTTTTAGATAATAAATTATATATTGATGCCGTTAATAATCCTAGTTTACTCTCTCAAGAAGTTAGAGCTCGTGGTATAACAGAGGGAATTGTGGTAATTGATGAAGTTCAAAGAGTTCCCTTTCTTTTGAATGAAATTCATATGTTAATAGAAGAAACAGATATTAAGTTCTTATTAACTGGCTCCAGCGCAAGAAAATTAAGAGAACAAGGAGTTGATTTGCTTGGGGGAAGAGCGAGCAAAAATATTATACATCCTTTAGTATACCCAGAAATTGAAGATAGAGAATTCTCTTTAGAAAAAATTTTCAAATCTGGTCTTATTCCAGAATTCTTCCTTTCTGAGGATGCTGAAGTTGAGTTGTTGTTAGATGATTATATTTCTGAGTATCTAGTTGAAGAAATACAACGAGAAGCAAATATTAAGAAACTTCCTCAATTTTACCATTTCTTACAAATAGTTGCAGCCTCTTCAGGAGAGCAAATTGTTTATTCGAATATTGCAAGTGATATAGAAATGAGCAAAGATTCAATACGTGAGTGGTTTTCAATATTGGAAGATACCTTACTTGGTTTTATGGTTGAACCTTATACAAAAACTCAAAAGCGTAAAGCAGTCCAAACTTCTAAATTTTACATGTTCGATATTGGGGTTTGTAGAGCTCTTTTAAACAACCCTGTACCGGGAGAGCTTCAAACAGAGTATGGGAAAATGTTTGAGAATTACATTGCGATGGAGCTAAGAGCCTATTTAGATTATAACCATAGTAAAAAGAAGCTAACTTATTGGAGAACAAGGAATAATTTTGAAGTAGATTTTATCCTCGGTGATGAAGTGGCGGTAGAAACTAAAACTTCTAAGAATATTGTTGTAAAAGATATGAAAGGTCTTATAGCCTTAAAAGAAGAAACAAGTTTCAAACAATATATTATAGTATGTCGAGAAGAGAGACCTAGGTTGTTAGATAATCAAATCTTAATTCTGCCCTATAAAATGTTTTTATCTAAGCTTTGGAAGAGTGAAATAGTTTAAGAACCTACAAAACTGGCAAATGAATGCTAGAAGGCGCAAGAAGAATAGTTGTATTGAGCTCAACATAAGAATAAGGAAAAGTTTTATTGCGCGACAGTTTGCCCAAGCTGAGTATAAAACATATTTAATCATAGATTTGTCTCAAATTTTCTAGAAGTTAAAGATATCTTTTTACATGATAGGCATAATTTAGAGGCTTTCTTTCTTTTGTTACAAACGTATTAGAAGACAAGGTTATGGCTAAATGGACGATGTTTATTTTTGCTTAAAAATATTTGATGCTAGTTGACCACCAATTTTAGCTAGTTCCTAAATCCCACGTAATTTAGGACTGAGCCAAAAATTCTCTGATAGAGTGGGCGGTAGCATAATATTTCATGACGAAGATTTGAAAAAAAAAGGATGTATTGTATATGGCTAAATTAATCTAGCGTAGTGAAGAGTATAGACCCTTTTGTTGTAATTATCTCTAATAGTTATACTAGAGGGTAAACAGTATTGTTAAGAATTCAAAATTTGTATATCTTAGGTACTTAAAAGAGGGTTTATGAAAAACGAAAAGACAAACGAATACGGAAGAATCTTACTTTTTGGTATAACACTATTTAGTATGTTCTTTGGTGCAGGAAATTTAATATTTCCTCCATTGCTAGGAGCCCATGCAGGGAATGCTAGTTTTATAACCATGATCGGCTTTAGCATTACAGCCATCGCTTTACCTATGATGGGTATATATGTAACAAATAATAATGGTGGCATTGTCAAACTTGCCTCAAAGATTAATCCAATCTTTGCATCAGTCTTTATTTTTTGTATCTATATCTCAATAGGACCTATGCTTGCAATTCCTAGAACTGCTAGTACTTCCTTTGAAATTGCTGTCGTCCCTTTTTTAAGTAGCTCTGATAATTACATGTTATTTCGTGTGATCTATTCTATTCTGTTCTTCTTGGTTGCTTTATTGGTTGCTCAAAAGCCTGAAAAGTTAACAGAAAAGCTTGGGAAAATTACCACTCCTTTACTTTTAGCTTTAATCGTAATAGTGTTTATTTCAGCTTTAGTTAATGGTAAGAATGTTAGCTTAGAGGCTATAGGAAACTATAAAAAAATGCCTTTTGCTCAAGGCTTTATCGATGGTTATCAAACCATGGATACAATTGCTGCTCTTAACTTTGCAATATTATTTATTGCAAACTTAAAAGCTAAAAATGTGAAAGAAGATAATATCATGAAATACAATCTATATAGCGGCATCATTGCTGGTATATTGATGTTGTTAGTGTATTCAGCTCTTGCTTACATCGGTGTAAATTCTCAAATGAATACCGCTTTAAATGGAACTCAAATCTTAGTTGCAACCGTTAAGCAAACCTTTGGAACCTTTGGCGTTATTGTTTTAGGCCTTACCTTTGTTCTTGCATGCTTTAATACTTGTGTTTCTTTAATTTGTGCATGTAGTGAATACTTTCAACGCATTATTCCATCGGTAAAGTATAGAGTTTGGACAATCTTTTTCAGTGTATTGAGCGCTATCATTTCAAATATTGGATTAAACCAAATCATTTCTTTATCTGTTCCAATTTTAAATGCTATTTATCCAATTGCTATCATGGTAATTGTACTTGGACTATCTAAAACCTTTTTGGATAACTTCAACTACTGTGGAAAATTTACTATTCTATTTTGTGGTTTAACTTCAGTTCCGCTAGCACTTGGAATTGATAAGTGGAATGTTCCTTTATTAAGTCCGTTTTATGGTAACCTACCACTTACTTCCTTTGGCTTTGCTTGGTTAGTTCCAACAATTGTTGGTGCAACTATTGGTCTTCTTGTAGATGCTGCAAAGATGAAAAAAGTTAAATAGAAAATCTTAAAATTTTATATCACAAAGCCTCCATGGATTTCTTGGAGGTTTTTGTTTTATGTCAAAATTGTTACATTTTACTATTTAGATAACTTGTTTGCTAAAAACATGGTAAAATGTGCTAAAAGTTTTAAATTTGGAGAATTAGTATATGATAATTAATGAAAAGATTGACGGTAGTAGCTTTACTTATGAAATAGAGGGACGATTAGACACTGTAACTTCCCCTGCCTTAGAAGCAAAATTGAGGGAAGCTTATCCAAAAGCGACAGAGCTTATATTAGATTTTAAAGGCCTCGATTACATTTCAAGTGCAGGACTTAGAGTGTTATTAGCTTCTCAGAAGGTTATGAACAAGCAAGGTAAGATTATTTTGAAAAAAGTAAAAGAAGCTGTAATGTAAG
>CAYYEN010000021.1:0-15118 GCA_964470795.1 uncultured Spirochaetaceae bacterium
TATAACAGCGGCCATTTCAGCCTCGATCGTAAGAGAAGCCTCTTCTAATATTCTAGCTCGTTTACAGACTAAGGAAAAACCTGTTTCAAGATCAAAAAGCCCTGAAAAGGTAGCAGCAATAATTTCCCCTAAAGAAAAGCCTGCAACATAGCGAGGCTCTATACCTTTATCTTTTAATACCGTTGCTGCTGCCATTTCCATTGCAAATAAGCACGGTTGAGTGTTTATTGTTTGAGCTAGTTCTTCACAAGTACCACAAAAGCATTGATTTATAGTATTAGCTCTAATTTGCTCACAGCGATCAAAGATAGAAGTTGCAACTTTATAATTATCATATAAAGCTTTGCCCATTCCAGGGATTTGATCTCCTTGTCCTGAAAATATGAATGCTATTTTAGCCATAAGGAGGTACCTTTTAATCTTTCTTCTGCCCCTTTTACTACATCAGCTATAATATCGCTTGCGCTTTGTTCCTGCTTTACAAGAGAGGCAATTTGCCCGCATAAAAAGCATCCTCGCTGAAGATCACTATTCTTTACTGCAAGCTGTAAGGCGCCAACGCCAAACTTTTCAAGCTCCTCATTGCTCATCGTGCTATATTCTGCTTTTAGATAATCTTTAGCAAATTGAGTTCTTAAGCTTCTTACAGGGTGACCCAGTCTTTTACCAGTAACCATAGTACATAAATCTGTGGCCTTAATAACTTTCTCTTTATAGTTAGGATGAATACAACACTCTTTTGCTGATAAAAAGCGGGTTCCCATTTGTACGCCCTTTGCACCAAGCATAAAAACGGCTGCAACACCTCTTCCATCTGCGATACCACCAGCAGCAATAACTGGTAGAGTAGTGGCATCACAAATTTGAGGAACAAGGACAAGGGTCGTAAGTTCTCCAATATGACCGCCACTTTCTCCTCCTTCAGCAATTAAAGCTGAGGAGCCGAGCCTTGTCATTAATTTAGCCATTGCAACGGAGGCAACTACTGGAATTACTTTAATTCCTGCCTCAAGCCAAGCTTTGATGTATTTAGAAGGATTGCCCGCTCCTGTAGTAACAACATCAATTTGTTCTTCAATAGCTATTTGTGCAATTTCATCAGCATAAGGACTCATCAACATTATGTTTAAACCTAGAGGTTTGTCTGTAAGGCTTTTAGCAATCTTAATTTCCTTTCTAACAATATCGCCTGGTGCATTACCAGAGGCAATAATACCTAAACCTCCGCCATTTGAAACCGCAGAAGCAAGTTTTCCATCTGCAATCCAGGCCATCCCACCTTGCAAGATAGGATATTCGATATTTAGCAATTGGCAAATTTCATTTGTATTCATAGCTTAACCTTTTACTTTTTGAATACATTCATCCAAATCTTTAAGTGTTAAAACTTTTTGATCTAGATTAATCTCAACGCCTATTTCATCCTCTAGTGACATTAATAGTTCTACAGTATCGAGAGAATCGATACCTAAATCTGTGAATTTGCTCTCTGGTTGAATATCTGATAATGCGCATCCTGTACGCTCCGAAACGATTTTTGCAATTTTGTCAAAGTACATAATTTACCTCAAATTTTTAAATTTTTATCAGCTTAGTTGTGCTGATATGTTTTGCATTATTGCATACCAGTTGTTCCTCTAAGATTCCTCTAGAGTTCTTAAAGCGTTCCAAAATAAAAAAAGATGTAAATTTTTTGAATAAAAATAAATTAATTAAGTCTTTTAATGATAAAAAAAACTCCTTATTTCTAAGGAGCTTCGTGCCGCCTCCAGGAATCGAACCAGGCACACAAGGATTTTCAGTCCTTTGCTCTACCAACTGAGCTAAAGCGGCGTTGAATTATCAACGTTCTAGACTATAGCAAAAAACAAAGTTTGAGTAAATAGGTTTTTGCATAATTTTACTATAAAATTTACAATTATCTACAAGGTAAATAATTATTATGTATAATTTTTTCTTTTGCTAAATTGTTATCTGTAAACCAGAAGATTACCTAAATAAAAACTTCGTAGAATAAGAAAAAAAGTAGTTATTTTAAACTTTTTCTAATTAGCTGTTGACAAATGTAACTAATATGATTACATTATGAATGTAACTAAGTTAGTTACAGATGGAGTTTAAGATGACAAGTGATTTTATTTTAGCAATACATGCATTAGTTTATATGCATCACAAGAAGGAGGTCCTATCTAGCGAAGAGTTAGCCACTAATATTTGTACTAACCCGGCTAGAATTCGAAAGGTAATGACTAAATTAGTTCAACATAACTTAGTCGTTTCAAAAAGAGGGCAGTTTGGCGGTGGATATAGTTATAGCGAGAAGCTAGATATAACCCTTGATATGGTCGCTAAGATATTCGAGCAGGAGTTTGTTGAAATACCTTGGCGAAGTGGTGATAAAAATGAGTCTTGCTTAATCTGTTCAGGGATGGCGGACTATACAGATAAGTTATATCAAAATATCAATGATGTGATTTATAAATACTTGAAAACAATTACGATCGATGAGGTCGAAAATAAATTAATAAATAGAGAGGTATAATATGATGGATTTTAATAAAGAAGTTCTTGAAGAGAACAAACCAGTACTTGTTGAGTTTAGTGCACCTTGGTGTGGTTACTGCCGCCGTTTAGCGCCAGTTATCACAAGACTTAAGAAAGATTGGGAATCTTCCTTAAAAGTTATTGAGATTAATATTGATGAGGAAGAAGAGCTTGCTCAAAAGTATGGTGTTGATACCATTCCTTCTATTCTCTTATTCAAGAAGGGTGAAAAGGCTGAATTAGTCGTTAATCCTCCATCGATGAATGCAATTGTAAGCTACTTACAAGCAAATGGTGTTGAAAAATAAAGGAGACTCTCATGAGATTACAAGATAAAGTTGCCATCGTAACTGGTGGAACACGTGGTATCGGGTTTGCAGTAACTTCCGCTTTCTTAAAAGAAGGTGCAAAGGTTGCCGTTCTTGGAAGCAGAGCAGAAACTGCACAAAAAGCATATGATAAACTCATTGCGATGTATCCTAATTCAGAAATTCTTCCTTTAGGGGTTGATATTACAAATACTGAGTCTGTTAACAACGCGGTAGAAACCGTTTTCAATAAATTTGGCAAAATCGATATCTTAGTTAACAACGCAGGCATTACTACAGCAAAAGCACTTGTTGAAATGAGTGATGAGGACTTTGAGTCTGTTATGAGAATTAACACCAATGCCCCTTTCAAGTTTTCAAGAGCAGTTGCAAAGCACATGATAAAAGAGGGTAAGGGCTGTATCATCAATACAAGTTCTTTAGTTGGAACTTATGGTGGACGACTCCAAAGCGCTTACAGTACATCTAAGTTTGCGGTAAACGGTTTAACCAAGTCTTTAGCTAAAGAGTTAGGACAATATAATATTCGAGTTAATGCAGTTGCCCCTGGTGTTGTAGCAACAGACATGACCGCGGCAGCAGTAAGTGAGCAAATGCTCGCAGCCTTAAATCGCATGATACCTCTAGGTCATCCTGCAGATCCAGCTGAACTTGCTGGTGCTTATGTATATTTAGCCTCAGAGGATGCAAGTTATACCACCGGCACTATTATAGCAGTCGATGGTGGAATAGTAATGTAGTTGTGATTCTTTAAAAAGCGGAGACTCTAGGTAAAACTAGGGTCTCTCTTTCTTTTAAAGGTCTAAACCAACTTTTAGTACAACACCTATATAAGGTTGAAAAGCCTTGTACGCTTTAGTTTTACTCATCCCTGCATTTACTAAAGCTGTCAGTTTATTGTAATCGGGATAGATATGGCAGCCGGTAAGGATACTACCGTTTATAGATATGTTTTGAGCGAGTAGGAGGGTATCTGGAAAGAGGTCAAAGCCTAGTTGTACATCCATTAAGAAGAGGTAGTCATTACAAACCTTTTCTCCTGGAAGCGTTGATGAGGGGTCCATATTATATAAAACAACTGTGTTGAAGTTTTCAAACCCTAAGGATGCTGAAAGAAAGAAATTAACCCAATCTTTAGACCAAGCAGAGGGTAGGTAGTACTTAGCGCCAAGCAAAACAGAAGTATACATACGTTTAAGTCTGTTGTTTTTTAAACGGTCTTTTGGAGGGTTTCCTGGTGTGTACTTAATAGTTTCAATAATAGAAAAATTAGACTCCCCTATTGCTTTTTCAAAGGCAATGTAATGATAAGATTGCCCCATTAACTTAACAAGGCCTTGGCTAAAATAAATATCATCTTCCTTCCAAGTAATTGGTGCAAAGAAGTCCATAATATTAAAGAAGAGGATAGTAGAGCCTTGGGTATAAGATAAGGCTTTCATATAGGAAATATGAAGCGGCCCTAGCTTAAGATTGGTAGTAAACCTAAAGCCTCTAATCCACTCATTAATAAGAGATTGTGTTTTCCAAGTAGTTCCATTTTGATAAAACCAATATTCAACTCCTAAACTTAGGTAGTTAATATTTTGAGAATAGAACCTTAACTTTGTTGTTAATCCTTGGCTATATTCAAACATAATATAGTTGTTGCTTTCAAAGCCCAAGTTAAGATGTAAGAAGTCAAAGAGTTTTAAACTGAAGTCCAGCTCAGCGCCTAAATAGGGCGAGACAATATTCTCTCCATCATAAGGAAGCACAACTTGTGGAATTTTAATAAATCTATGCCAGACATTTTGAGCTTCTTGTAGTCCAATATTACCAAACACACTTATACCGAGTTTAGGTTTAAAACTAAGGGCTAAATAGGAATTATCAAGAAGGTTAAAATTAATACCCACTTGGCTATCGAGAGCATCATAACGTCCTTTGTAAAAATGAGACGGATCGCTATCTTCATTATTCGGCCAAGCATCTTTCCATCCACGATTGGTATAAGAATTGATATCTGTTTTAAAGAAATAAAAAGGAGCTTCAATTAATATGTTAAAAGAATAGGTTAAATGATCATCATCATTACGACTGAGGCCATAGGTCCATCTATCATTTCCCATTCCCAACGAGACATTATTAGGTATAAACGAGTTGTTATCAAGGGCTGGTAATAGGAAGAGATTTATTGTTAAAAAGATTAAAATTAGTTTTTTCAAGAACTTTAACAACTCCTAATGAATATATATCCTACGGTTTTATCCTCTTAGAATCAACTAAAAGTTATTTTATTTTGTCTATTTGCTTTTATTAAAGAAGTAACAACATAAAAGGCTACTATCAATTCGGTAAGTGGCATTGCAAACCAGATAGAAGAAGGCGCAAAATGTAAGGGTAATAGAAGTATTAGAGCTCCACTGATAATTATTCCTCTTGCACTTGCAATAACTAAAGAAAGCCCTGGTTTCATAATTGACTGAAAGTAGTAGGTTGAAAAGACATTGAAGGGGATGAGTAAGAAAGATGCGCCGTAGATTCGTAAAATTGATGGAGAAATTGCTAGAAGCTGAGGAGTGGCCTTCATAAAAACAGATATAAACGCATCAGGAAAGGTCCAAATAGAGAGCATCCACACTAGGCCAAAGATAAAAGAGGTAATAATCATATAGCGAAGGGTTAATTGTACTCTCTCCCATTTTCCTGAGCCAAAGGCGGTAGATATTATTGGTTGTCCCGCTTGTCCTACACTATAGCCACAACATTGTACAGTGGTACTAATATTAATTATTACCCCATAAACAGCAAGTGCATCAGCTCCTAAGTATTTGACGATTTGTCTATTAAAGAGAATAGTTAACACTCCCATTGCAATATCGACAATAAAGGTTCCAAAACCGAGTTTAGAAATCTTTACAGTTCTACTAAAGAGATGAACTATTTTGGAAAGTTTTAAAGTGTTATTTTTAGAAAAGAAATGGCTAAGAAGTACAACTACAGTAATTACACCACCCATAGCAGTTGCTATCCCTGCGCCTTTAATTCCCATATCGAGATAAAAGACAAAGAAGTAGTCTCCAAAGATATTAAAGATTCCTCCACCTAATACTGAGGCTGTGGCAAGTCCTGGTGCATTATCATTTCTAAGGAAGGCTGAAAGCATTTGCGAAAACATAAAACTTGGAATTACCCATTTTATTGGGGCTAGATAGAGCTTTGTTAAGGGTAAAAGTTGCTCTTTTGCACCAAAGAACTTCAAAAGCGGGGTATCAAAAAAGATAATTGTTAGCCAACAAACAAGTGCAATTATTGTGGTATATAATAGCGTGGCAGAAAAGCTTTGATTCATCTCATCAGTATTATTTTGTCCCTTTGCTTGTGCAAATAGAATAGAGCCACCAATGCCAGTTAAGAATCCTAAACTGTAAATTATGTTCCATATCGGTGCAACTACAGCAAGGGCTGCAGTTCCGCTGGGTCCTTGATATTGCCCCACCATTGCCATGTCGGCGATAGCATAAATGGAGCCAATTAACGTACTACCAAAGGCGGCAGCAAAGTATTTAAAATAAGTTTTTTTGATATCTGATTCTAACAAATTCATAAGTTTTCCTTTTAAAATAAAAAAACTGGACAAGTGCGTTAAGATATTTCAATCTTGCATCTTCTCCAGCGTTCCATTTCTATTGAATGGCTCACCCTCCGGTGTGGTTTAAACTATATAAACTTGTTTAAAAAAACACAATCTATTAAACAAACCAATTTTGAACTAACACCATATAAAAAGCTGTTCCAATTCCAATACTTAACAGCGTATTATGTTTCCATTTATGAATTAAAACTATAGCAATAATAGAGAGCAATTCAGGAAGTCCATGATAAGAGGACTTTACTACATCCTTAAGGCAATACACAACTAACAGTCCTATAGCAGCATAGGGTAGGACGGTACCTAAATATGTAACATATTTTGGTGGAGTCCTCTTTTCAGGAAAGATTAGGAAGGGTAGAAATCTGGTAAGCATAGTGCCAATTACAACAACTATAATGGTGATTATGCCTTGGGTTGTGCTCATACTTTTGCCTCCTTACTAAGGTAGTTTTTACCTAAAGTAAAACACAATATAATGAGGGCCATTGCAACTACGACAAAATTACTACTACCAAAGACTATTAGTGATAGCACTGAACAAATAACTCCAATAAGGGCAGGGCGATGGTTTGTTGACTTCTCCCATTGTTCGATAAACATTACAACAAAGAGTGCGGTCATTACAAATTCAAGGCCTTTTGTGTTGAAATGAATAATATAACCTAATAACGCGCCAAGGGTTGCACCACAGACCCAGTAGAGTTGGTTTAGTAGGGTGACAAAGAACATGAACCAGATTTTATCGACATCGGACGGCGGAGTTACGGTGTAGTTGATCGTAAAGGATTCATCGCACATTCCAAAAATTAGATAAAGCTTTTTAAGCCCTGCGTTCTTATATTTATCTAGCATGGAAAGGCCATAAAATAGGTGTCTTGCATTTACCATCAAGGTAAGAGCAAATGCATGTAGTGGGTTAAAAGCAGATAGCAGTAGGTTAACCGTTACAAATTCCATAGAACCGGCAAAAATAAAGAGGCTCATAAGAGTCGGATAAATAAAAGAAAAACCTTTGCTTTTCATCAAAAAGCCATAGGACATGCCTAAGAATAAGAAGCCAACACAAATTGGTAGGGTATAAGGAAGAGCAGCCTTAAAGGCTTTTGTTTTTACACCTAGACAATTTTTACTCATATTTATACATCCCTTTTAAAAATAATATTTACACCTTATCGTTAATGTTTTCAATTCAAGTTCTATGTTTTTTAAGTGAAAAAACTACAAATAAGGCTACTATTAATTCAGTAAGTGGCATAGCTAACCAAAGAGAAGACGGACTAAAGAGTAAAGGCAACAGAAGAATTAAAGTACTACTGATAACTAGTCCTCTTGCACTTGCTATTAATAAGGAAAGACCTGGTCTCATAATGGACTGAAAATAATAGGTGGAAAAGACATTGAAGGGGATAAGTAAGAAGGAAAGGCCATAAGTTCTCAGTATTGTAGGTCCTATGGTAAATATTTGTTCTGTTGTCTTCATGAAGAGGTTAAGGAAAACTAGAGGAAAGCAAAAGATGGAAACCGTCCAAAGAAGGCCAAAGATAAAAGCGGTAATGATCATATAAAAAAGAGTCAGTTGTACTCTGTCCATCTTTCCTCTAGCAAAGTTAGTTGATACTAAAGGTTGTCCTGCTTGTCCAATACTGTATCCACAGCAATGGATAATAGTGCTGATATTAATAATAACTCCATAGACTGCTAGCGCATCAGAGCTTATATATTTGATAATCTGGCGGTTGAAGAGGATTGTTAGAACTCCCATTGCAATATCAATTAAAAAGGAGGCAAAACCGATTTGTGTAATCCTTTTTATTCTAAAAAGTACTCTATTAGGTTTCTTAATTTTTAAAGTATTCTTTTGTAAAAAGAAGTGGGAGAGCATTAAGGCTAAAGTAATTGCAGAGCCAATGGCAGTTGCCAGTCCGGCTCCAAAGATTCCCATATCAAGGTAGAAAACAAAGAAATAGTCACCAAAGATATTAAAAATTCCTCCTGCTAATACCGAGGCAGTGGCAAGAGAGGGGGAATTATCATTTCTTAGGAAGGCTGCTATCATCTGGGCAAATAGAAAAGTTGGTAGTACAAACTTAATTGGTTTTAAATACAGCTTTGCAAGGGGAAGTATGCCATCATCAGCGCCAAAGAAGAGAAGAAGTTGAGTATCGAAAAAGATAATAACTAACCACGAGACAAGTGCTAAAAAAGTGGTAAAGAAGAGAGAAAGGGAAAAACTTTGGTCTTTTTCTTTTTCATTGTTGTGCCCTTTAGCTTGTGCAAAGAGAATGGAGCCACCCATTCCGGTAAGCAATCCTAGGCTGAAAACTATATTCCAGATAGGTGCTACTACTGCAAGCGCGGCAGTACCCATCGGCCCTTGATACTGTCCAACCATTGCCATATCGACAATCTCATAGATAGAAGTTATAAGAGCGCTTCCAAATGCAGAAGCTAAGTATTTATAATAAGTTTTTTTGATATTTGAAGTTAGCAAATCCATGAAAAGTACTCCTTAAGACCTTAACGGCGTAAGAAGTAATGTATTTTATAGCTCTATTCTTCTTACCATCAGCTCCTCCTAAGAGCCTTTTTGTAACTATAAAGGAAAGAAGTAAAATGTCAATGGAAGGATACGCTTACTGCTGGTCGAAGGAAGAGAGGTTTTCAGGGAGCACTATATCAATTGGGATTACAATTTCTTCTTCAATCTCTTGTGATAACACACACTTTCTATATAGGTGGTAAAGTGCAGTATACCCTTGGTAAAAAGGACGCTGACTAATTAAACAGTCAATTTTGCCCTGTTTCATGGCTTCTTTGTTTTGCTCAATTAAGTCAAAGCCTATAACAAGCGGACGCTTTTTAAGGGAAAGAGAATCTAAAACTTCAGCTAAGCGATGAGTTGCATCGTTTACTATAAAAATACCTTTTATGTCAGTTTCTTCTGTAAAGATACGCTGTAGTTTCTCTTTTCCATCTCCATTAAAACGAATTAAAGCTTCTTTGACTTTACATTCTTTACAAGAGTTAAAGAAGGAGGCAAAACCTCTAGCTCTTTCTCTACTGTTAAAGGCATCATTATGGCTTTCAACTACGATAAAAGTGCCACACTCTTTGGCTAAAAGTGCCATCATCTTACCTGCAACATAGCCACTTTGATAAGGGTCTTGAGCAAGGGAGGTTAACGGTTTGAGATCTGGAAGTGGAGAGTCTATAAAGACATAGGGTAAGTCTTGTTTTTTATCAAGGAACGCTTTGGTCTCTTCTGGAAAAACCGGTGCAATAATTGCACCATCGATTTCATCGTTTTCAAGCTCGTTTAAGGCAAGAATAAGAGAGGTCTTATCGTTTCTATCGAATTCGATTAGCTTAATAAAGACTGAAAGCTGGGAAAGTTCGTTTTTAGCTTTTAAGATACCCTCATAAGGCAAGGACCAATAGCTATACTCACTTTCAAGGCGGGGTAAAATAATTGCGAAGGTGAATTTTTTTGACAGTTTTAAATTGCGTGCAAAAGTATTGGGTTCATACCCATTTTCTTTAGCGATTGCTAAAATCTTTTCTTTGGTCTCTTGAGCGACACGACCTCTGTTGTGTAGTACTCTGTCGACGGTACCGATTGATACCTTAGCCTCTATTGCAATTTGGGAAATAGTCATCTTTTTAACCTCGTTTGGTATTGTAGCAGAAAGTTTAGAATATTTCATTTACTTTCTAAAGAATAAAAAAGGCCGCACGAATAATCCATACGGCCTAAGGAAAGGAGATTACAACTTATTTCTTTTTTCTCTTTGAAACTAAGTCTACTGTTACAGCTCCTAAAAGAACCAAACCTTTTACGATTTTCTGTATATCGGTAGAAAGACCACAAAGAGACATACCATTGTTTAAGATACCCATAATAAGTGCACCAATAACAGCACCCATTACTGTACCAGAACCACCAGCTACAGCAGTACCACCGATGTAACATGAAGCGATTGCATCCATTTCAAAGCTGTCTCCAGCCTTTGGAGTTGCTGAAGCGTTTCTTGCAGAAAGGACGATACCTGCGATACCACATAAAAGACCCATGTTTACATAAACCCAGAAGAAGACCTTTTGTGTGTTTATACCAGAAAGTCTTGCTGCCTTTGCGTTACCGCCAAGGGCATAAATTTGTCTTCCGGCAACCATTTTGCTAGTTAAGAATTGATAGAAGGCTATTAAGACCATCATCAATATCATAACATTAGGAATACCTTTGTAACGTGCAAGTTTAAGTAGAATGAACCAGATTAAGAAACAGATTACAACCATCTTGATGATATCGAGATATAACTCTGGAGTTTCAAAGTTGTGTTCTTGTTTGGTCTTTCTGTCCTTTAGTATAATGTAGATGACTGCAAGAGTTGCAACTACGGCAAAAAGAAGCGCTACTAGATTGTATTGGGTGCCAAAGATAGCAATTTTAGGGGAGGGGAAGAAGCCTGCACCAATTGCGGTATAACTTGCAGGAAGTGGTCCTTTTGTTTGTGCTTGAAGTACTGTGTAACAAAGACCTCTACCGATAAGCATGGTACCAAGGGTTACGATGAAAGGTGGAATTGATAAGGCTGCAATAAAGAAGCCATTAAATACACCAAAGAGAATACCAGTAAGTAGTGCAGCGAGGAACGCAACAATGACAGGTAAGTGAAAATCTACAACACAAATTGCTGCAACTGCACCACAAACTGCTACCACAGAGCCAACACCTAAGTCGACGTTGCCTGTTAAACAACATAAAAGCATACCAACAGCTAGAATGATTACATAACCGTTTTGCATTATTAAGTTGTTAATATTCATAGGGGTTGTGTTAGTCCCCCCTGTGAGCGCTGTAAAAAAGAGGTAGATGAGCACGAGGGCAATCATCATTCCATATTGTCTTAGATCTATTGAAGTCTTTTTATTTAGTTTAGTCATTTTATTTTCTCTCCCGTTCATTGGTATCTTGAATGATTTTTTTCATGATTGTTTCTTGCGTCATTTCCTTCTTATCAAGTTCAGCAATTATTCTCCCTTCATTGAGTACATAGCATCTATCTGAGAGTCCAATAGCTTCAGGCATTTCTGAAGAGATGACGATTACAGCTTTTCCAGAAGCAGCAAACTCATTGATAAGTAAGTAAATTTCATGTTTAGCACCAACATCGATTCCTCGAGTAGGTTCATCAAGAATTAACACATCAGGTTGTGCAAGCAACCATTTTGCAAGTACAACTTTTTGTTGGTTTCCACCTGATAAGTTTTCCGCTTTTTGGTTGATAGAAGGGGTTTTAATATTGAAAGAGTCTTTATACTTTCTCGCTTCAATAATCTCCTTATTGCCATCAACAACTCCATGCTGTGAGAAATATTCATCCATAGCGGCCATACTCATGTTGTGTTTTATGTCATCGATTAGTACTAAGCCATAATTCTTTCTATCTTCAGAGCAATATGCAATTTTGTTCTTAATAGCATCTTTAACCGAGTTTATTACAACTTTTTTACCATGTAGGTAGATATCGCCAGAGATGTTTTGACCATAACTCTTACCAAAAATAGACATGGCGAGTTCTGTACGACCTGCTCCCATTAAGCCAACAAAGCCGACAACTTCACCTTTTTTGACATTAAACGAGATATCTTCAAGTATTCTCTTATCTGAGATATCTGGGTGATATACATTCCAGTTCTTAACTTCCATGATGGTCTCGCCAATTTTGCAGTTTTCGCGAGACGGATATCTTTCGGTCAGTTCTCTACCAACCATCGCTTTGATAATAGAATTCTCATCAAAACAATCGATCCCTTTTTTAAGAGTCTTAATGGTCATACCATCTCTGATAACAGTGATGGAATCTGCAACCTTGGTAAGCTCTGCCAGTTTGTGAGAGATGATAATACTTGTGATACCTTTTTCTTTAAGGCGAAGTAATATATTTAATAGATGGTCACTTTCTTCATCATTTAAGGAGGCGGTAGGCTCATCCAGAATTAAGAGAGAGACATCTTTGAGCAGTGCTTTAGCAATTTCAACTAGCTGTTGTTTACCAACACCAATTGAGCTAACACTGTTATTTACGTTTTCATTATTTAAACCAACTTCTTCGAGTTGCTTTTGAGCTCGAGCTCTGGTTTTCCACCAGTCAATTACACCAAATTTATTCTTCTGTTCGTTTCCTAAGAAGACGTTTTCAGCAATTGAGAGGTAAGGGATTAAGGCAAGTTCTTGATGTATGATAACGATGCCTTGTTTTTCACTATCTTTGATGGAATAGAATTCACATTCTTTTCCGTTAAGAAGAATTTGTCCTGTGTAAGATTTATATGGATATACACCAGAAAGGACGTTCATTAAGGTCGATTTACCAGCTCCGTTTTCTCCACATAGCGCGTGTATTTCGCCTCGCTTTACTTGTAGATTAACCTCTGATAAGGCTTTTACCCCTGGGAACTCTTTTGTGATATTTACCATTTCCAGAATGTTATCTGTATCCATTATATTGCTCCTCTAAACAACGCGCCCTTAAAAACCTAAGGGCGCAAATAATCAATAAAACTTAGAGTCCTAATTGTGCTGCGGTGTAATAACCACCATCAATGATGACGCTCTTTACATTGTCTTTATCAACAGATACTGGAGTACAAAGGTAGGAAGGTACAACGATCTTATTGTTGTTATACTGTGTTGTATCGTTAATTTCAGGAGTTGTTCCCTTTAATACAGCTTCAACCATTGTGGTACACTTTGAAGCTAGAAGTCTGGTATCTTTGTAGATAGTTGTTGTCTGGTAACCAGAAAGAATGTTCTTAGTTGCCATTAATTCAGCATCTTGTCCTGTGATCATTGGCCAATCAACACCAACTTTGTAACCAGCACCTTCAAGTGCAGATCTTACACCATAAGCAAAGCCGTCGAAAGCGGTAAGAGCGATGTCGAGTTTGTCATTAGCATAGAAAGCGGAAAGATAGTTTTCACACCATTGTTGTGCAGTTTCTTGTGACCAACGAAGGATACATGTATCTTTGAAAGTAGTTCTACCAGATTTACAAACGAGTACGCCGTTATCGAAATAAGGTTGTAAGACTTCCATAATACCGTTGTATAAGAAGAGTGCGTTGTTATCATCAGGGGAACCCATGAACAATTCAACGGTATAGCTTCTGCCTTCAGCTTTAGCGGTCTTTAATTGTTTTTTCTCTTCAACATATTTTGCAATTTCAGTACCAACACCTTTGTTATCGAAAGTTGCATAGTAGCTAAGAGCATCTGTATCCATTAGCAAACGGTCATAAGCAATTACTGGAATTCCAGCTTCTTTAGCTTGTGCAAGAGCGTTAACAAGAGCTGAAGAGTCTACAGCTGCAACTACTAAACAGTTAACTTGTTTAGCAACTAAGTTCTCAATCTGAGAAACTTGTGCTTGAACATCATCTTCTGCAAACTGTACATCAACTTTGTAACCTAAAGATTCAAGTTGCTTCTTCATGTTAGCAGCATCGTTGATCCAACGCTCTGAACTCTGAGTAGGCATACAAACGCCAACGGTTAATTGTTTTGCTGTTGTTTTAGTTTCACTCTGACCATTAGCGAATACTACACCAGTAAGGCTAACCAATACTAAAAGAGTAATTAATACTTTTTTCATAAATTCCTCCAATGTGAAGCGTTAAAGTTAACGCTGTAAGCGTGTACGTTAACGCATAACCATATAGTTACATGGTTTTTACGAGCTGTCAAATAAAAAATAAAATTATTTTTGTATTTTTTTTGCGTCCTATTAATTTATGAAGAGTTAAGGTGTTTATCATTATTAAGTTAGAATTTGATAATTGGAACCTAATCTTGACAAGGTAAAAGAATGTTTATATATTTGACTAAAATTATAAATATAGTCAAATGAGGTAAACATGCCTAAAGCGTTATCTGAAAAAGAAAGAGAAGAGATACAACAAAACTTAGAAGAAGCGGTAGTTAAGCTTATTAGTACTAAAGGGTTGAAAGGGACAACGGTTGATGAATTAACAAAAGCGGCACGAATTCCTAAAGGAACCTTTTATCTGTTTTATCCCTCTAAAGAGATGTTAATCTTTTCTGTAATAAATAAAGAACATGAGAAAACGCATACTCTTTTAAACGAGGAGATAAAGAAGTTAGAAGCAAACTATTCTATCGAAGAATTTACCACTTTACTTATAAACTCTTTTTTAGGAGCCAGAAATTCTTCTTATTTAAACCTTTTAAAAAATGGAGAGTTAGATTTATTGATGCGAAAACTTTCTGATGAAACAGTAAAAGCACATCAAGAGGAAGATGAGGATTTCTTTACTTTGTTTAAAACTCTTTTTCCTCGTTTAAATAAAGAACAAATAAAACTCTATTCTGCCTCTACTAGAGCACTCTTTTTTACTCTCTTTTATGAGCGTGAGATAGGGGAGGACTATGAGAGTGTTCTAAAGCTTTTACTTAGAGGACTTGCTGATCAGATGGAGAGAGAGGGACGATGATAACACTTGATAATTTATCCTTTAGCTATAATAAAACCCCGTTTATAGAAGACCTATCTTTAGAAGTTAAGAAGGGTGAAATCTTTGGGTTTTT
>CAYYEN010000022.1:0-15091 GCA_964470795.1 uncultured Spirochaetaceae bacterium
AGCAGGGAAAGTAATTCCCCCAGAGGGTCATAAGCATGATTCCTCTGGGAAATGTTTCTGGAGCCTAAAATGGCTCCAATGCTTTGATAAAATTGAATAACAGAAGGGGGAGCGTACGCTCCCCAACTTCTTTTTTGTTTTAGAATTGATTTACATCATACAGGAATTGCAAATCTTCCATACGTCGTTTACGAGCATATGGATCATCTTTTACTGGAGCAACACCCGCATATTCTGCACGTGTATAACCCATGTCATCAACAATATCATTTGTTTTATTTGCTTTGATTATGTCCAACCTCATTTGTTCTTCATGACCAATGGTTGGAATCATATTATTGATAACATCTTCACGTTGTTTGGTTTCATATTCATACATTGCTTTTTTACTGGATTCAAATTTACATAACTGGGTGTTGATTCCAAATCTGTTCAAATCCTTACCATAGAACAACACAAACACAGTATGCAAATAAGACATAACACAGTCATCATGTGCACCAGGTTCAGCAGCAATCTTTCCAGTTTTAAATATTGTAAGTGAGTTTAAATCTTGAACAAGAAATGGAGTATTCAATTTTTCACGATGGTCACGTACTAAAGTTTTCAATAATGTCATCATTGATTCACGTACTGTTGGTGAAACATTTGTTCCGATGTATTGTCTACCAATGGCTTGTTCTTTCAAACGTGTTTGTATTGGATCAAGTATCTGAGCATTCTTAGATATATCCAATCTTGGATCATGATATACACGTCCAATGAGACTACCTTCCTGGAAGAAATCCATGATTGGTTTTCCAACACCATTTGCTTCAGGACAGAATAAACAACGTGGAAGCATTCGTGCCAATTCGGTAATAACACGCATCAAATCGAATGGTCCCATATATGGTGATTTACATTCTGCAACTATTTTCAATGTATATGGATGAACGATTGTTATTGCAGTATTATCACCACCGGTACCAGCAGCAATATCAATTCCAACAAGATACGGAATATCGATATCGAAATATTGGTTATCAGACATTAAGTCAACATTGTGGACCTCATGTTTAAATATGTATAGAATGTATTTATTAATCAATAATATCTCATAATCATGTTTAACCACATGATCATTGATAAAATCGATATCCTCTTGGCGAAACAATACTTGATCTCCGGTACGTACTCTCTGCAATAAAATACCCAACCGATATTCGTCCATTTTACCTGTACGAACTGCAAGTTCATATTGTTCACGTAACCATTCTTCACTCTTTCGGAGTTGTTTATAATCAAATTCGATATATACAGCAGTGATCGGTTCACCATTATTACCGTTTTCCGAACCAGTGGTTCCTTCAAATAAATCAGTTAACTGATCATCTGATAAATCGTAAAATCGTTCTGAGAATCGTGGTGTTGCATCAATCATACGTTTACTGGCTTTTCCAGCAGCAGTATCAGGATTACCAGGTGTCGATGTATATAGTATGCATGTACGACCATTGTTTTCACGTGCGATAGTACGTGCAGATACCATCGCAGGACCAGCACCTTCAACAACGTTATTTATGTAAGGAATATATTCCCACTCATCGATGAATGCAATGTATATTGTATCACCACGAAGCAAGTCTCTTGCTTTATCAGGAGAATCCGATGATGCTTTAACTGCAATTGTTGTACCATGTGCTTCATATTTCAAAGATTTAAGTCCAGGAAGTTTACGACAATTGATCCAAGGGTTGGCCCATTTGGGCCCAACCTCAATATAGTCTCTTAACATACCGGCGTTACGCACCGCTTCAGAATCTTTTATATGTAAAAATGGAATATTGATATTATGTTGATCATATATAAACGAATGTTGCATTAATGCTATTGCCGTCGTTGTTTTATATGTTTGACGAGGTTGACACAATTCAACATCGATTGAATGTATATAACACCAAATGGTTGCATGTGATGCACGGTGTAAATAAAACTGATAAGGTTTTGGAGCACCCTTTGCGGGTACACGTACAATTCGTCTCATATAAAACCAAACATTATTTTTTGCTTCAAGTACCAGATAACCAATTTGTTCTGATGTTAAATCGTCACTATATGGATCAAGATCCTGAACTCCGAACTGTGGGTATTTAACTTCCAAACATTGATACCAACGTTTAATTCCTAAATCTTTTAATTCTCGGGCAGTTTCGAGAAACGATAAATTCGTTGTTCCGAAATCATAATATCCTTTCTTATTTGTAACCGGATCAACAATCTCAACTATTTTACTCATATATTTTCCTCCTATATTTATATTATTAAATAAATGACATGTGAGTCAAATAAAATAAAAGGTAGTGATAAATATGGATATAAAATCCATCAATATTAATATGATCAAACCAATATACGAGATAACACAAACTGGAATGATCATATTAAAAGATTTGAAAAGACCATTGTCAAAAGATATGTATTATCAGTCTTCGAATGGTTATGACTATGTATTACTGGAATTATCCGATGATTTTTCCAGTAGTGATAAAAGGTTTCAATTATTCCGAATTGATATTTTAATAGCATCAACATATTTACCGGTACACATCGACAAGACTATATCAATTATAGATGTTAAACACAAAGATGGTGATACACATAACTGTACGTTGTCTAATCTTGAATGGGTTGAATTCATAGAGGAATGGTTACCGGTTGTTCATAAAGATATTATCGACAATATGTTTGAAGTGTCAAATGTAGGAAATATTAGAGATGCTATTACAAAAGAACATAAAAATGTTCATAAGAATGTAGATGGATACATGGTTACTGATATTCAACGATCGAAAATACGAAATGGTTGTATAAATGAAAATGTTGATCATAAAACTTATTATGTGCATAGACTTGTTGCAAATGCATTTTATGGTCATAGTGAGTTATTCGTGAATCATATCAATGGTAATAAATCGGATAATCATATTACTAATCTCGAATACGTCACTAACAAAGATAATTTAATTCATGCTGGAAAAACCGGAATTCTTGGAAAAATAACTCCCGACGAAAGAGACATGATAAAAAGGCTATTAATAAAATACAGATATCCAAAATTAGCATACAATATAATTGATCACAACAAACATCCTGAAATTACAATGTCCATAATTTATAACATTCAAAATCAACTATCAATCGATGGTATTCAAAAACGTGGATTGACTGTTGAAGAAATGGACATGATAAGAGATCTGTTAATAGAAAATGGTAGTAGACCTGCGTTGGTATATCAAAATTTAGATAAAAATAAATACCCTTTCATTTCATTAGATACAATTAAAGATATCAAAAGAAATAAAGGCAGATATAATATCAGTAATAAATATGATCTCAATAAACTGATTTATCCAGAAAAATCTTTTGTTAGTAAATTCACAATTGAACAACTTGATGAGATACGCGATTTATTAAACAAATATAATGGCGATATACAAATAGTGATTAAGAATTGTAATTGTAATGCTAATCGATATGATATATCAAATATCAAGAATGGTAAATATCATTATAGCAATAGATTCAATTTAATAATTAATGATGGTAAGTACCCTTTCATTGAAATTGAATAATATCAATGTTGGGATTTTAAAAGTTGGTTTGCTAACATTTGCAGATTCCGTATATATATTATTAATATGAAGAATGTTGTAATATATTCTTCAATCTATTTGAAAGGAGGTCATCAATATGAATGATGACCGTGTTTTATTTAATGAAAGGATTGAGACACTGAAGCATCTCGATCCAAACTCAAACGCATACGAGAGGCTTTACATGCTGACAATGATCATGTCGGCAATGTACAACTGGGGTGTGATCGACTCCATGATCAATGAGGAGGGCTGAGTATGATGTTATGCAATATTGTTAAGGCTAATGTTCACCCAGGTTTTTACCAGTTCGACGATGACGAGCAAGGTTGGGCAGACCGTGCCCATGTCGTTCTTGACGATCACGGTAAGCTGTGGGTACAGTATTACCGCGATCGCGGATGCTGGGATTGGCCTCAGGATATATCGGAGTGGTCGAAGATGAGCATATCCGATATTGTCGAGGTATCACGCATGTGGTATCTCGGTGAATGATTTAAACCCCGCACACCAGCGGGGTTCTTTTTTTGTTTTCGATATACATATTATTTTTTGAAAGGAGAGTGATCTTATATGATCGATTTTGATAAATTACTTACATACAATCCAGAGGTGACTCATGCGTTTCATGGTAAGATAATGGAGTGTGATATGCGTGAGGCATCATTACAAATAGCCGAGGTGTTTCATTATCTACCACAAAATGTCATTGATGAATTAAAATTGTTACCAAAGAAAGATCGTGTTGTTCGTGTTGGTAACATTCAGAAACAGGATCCATCATTTTCGGATAAGTATTATACGAAACTCAAAGAAGTGAGAAAACATTTCATTGAAGTTAATAACATCACAGACGATGAAATCATTTCAATACATTCCGATGCGTTGTTCATCAATACCAGACGTAAACTCAAAATGGTTGTTGATGGTATTGAATTCAAAGCAAAGCATCAATGGACCTCTTATATCAGATATGAGAACATTGAAATGTTTTATAACGATGATGATGAATCAATTACATATAAAGGAATACGTGAAAACGTTTTGGACAAACACACAATTGGAATGTGCCGTCACATTCTCAAAGTCTTTAAGATGATTGAAAACAATGATGATCGAATTTATCATTATTTGTCAGAATACCAGACTCAATATCTTAAAGGTGAATTACCTGAAAACTGTTATTTACCTTTTACTAAGATTAATGGTAAATATTTTAATGACAATTTAAAGTTACTTGCATACTTGGCGCAAATAGCAATGAAGGAGTGTTAAACAATGGATGCATTTGAAATATGTGTACCATATTTATCCATGAGCAATAAAAAAACGATGTTGGTTGATAAAGTATATGCACGAACACGTGAAGAAGTCAACATGTTCATCAGACAACATAAGTTACGCGTATATGATGTCAATGTTGTAGATGCGGAATCATTAACAACTGATATCAGAGAAACAGACATAATTGATAAATGGTTGTTTGCATCAAATTATGATGGATCTCAATATGTGATATATACAACAGAATCAATTGTATACGCCGCCATTGATCATATCGGTGAACGTTTGGCAGAATATTCAATGTTCGGTGATGCAATAACACGAACTGAGATTCCGATCATCGATATTATAAATCGTTTGATTGAAAAGATGAAACATGCAATTATATTGGACTATCTGTTATTGGATTCATCAATGTTGGAACATGATGAGGTTAAAGAACATTTCAAGACGTTTTCAAACAAAGCACTTGATGAACTCACAGACTCACCATCTGAGACAGATGGATTGTATGATTACATTTATGAATCATTACATAATTCATCATACATGAGATGTGCAAAACCCGAATCAATCACAATCGAAGGTTATGTTGAATACATTGCATCATGGTTAACAGACCGAGTTTAAGAAAGGATGATACAAATGGCAAAGAAAGAATTATCTCCAGCAGAAGTAATAAAGTCACATATTCCAAAGAAGATGGATAAATATAAAATAATTATCAAAGATGCAGATTTCTTTGATGAATTAACAAAGGATGAAACATTCGACATGAAATTACTTGATACCATTAATGATGATGGGTTGGTTAATGCAGGATATGATAATGATGAATTTGACACATATGATCGTGTGGTTGTATCCAAAGCAAAAGAACCAACAACCATTGATGAATCTCGTGGTATTGTTGTATCCAAACAATTAATCACCAAAGCAGATAAAAAATTACAATCCGTTGGAATACACACATTTTCATATCAGAATGATTCATATGTAATGGTAAAATTTGTTTATGAAAAATTTGATATTGTTGAAATATTCTTATTAGTAGAATAAATATAAAGAGGGCGGGGATATCCCCGCCCAACAATATATTTATTTTTTTTCATCAGATAGTTTCTGTCTGATAAGGATTGTCGATAGGTGTTGTGGTTGTTGCAGAATTGTATATACGAGAATGATCTGCAATTGTGATCTCCTTCTCGTCTGGCATCTGTCTCTGAATACCTTCGTACGAAGATGAGAATACAGGTGCATTTCCAAGACCGCTCTGAACCGCATCGAGTGTAGGACGACGACCCTGATTGAACATAGCGGAGTTGATGTCGCCATATGTTGCAGCCGAGTTTGTATCGAAGAATGCATCGCCAGCACCAGGGTTGAAGTTCATGCTGTTACCGAATACGGCAAACTGACGAACATATCTTGCTGCAAGGTCATTTACATATGTTGACTGAACATACTGGCAGTTGAATACCAACTGGAGCTGTTCGATCTGTGACTGACCAGTTGCGTTTGAGTTAAAGATTGTATTACCAACCTTTGCCTGAGGAACACAACCGAGTGCCATAACAGCACCATCAACACGTGCACCAGAACGATCCAATGCAATAATGAGGAACTCTGCAACCTCCCATGCTGGTGATGGTTCAAGTGCAGAAGCATTTGCACCGGTGTTAGCAGCGAAGATACGCTGTGGTGTTCTGGACTGTTTATCTACAGAACCTGCCACGAGACCGTGATATGTTGTCAAACCAGTGATAGGATCAGCGATACCATCAATCCACATGTTGTGGAAGTTTGCCATAGGACGACCAACGAGTTCGGGAACTGTGATTGTCAGTGTCTGGTTCTGGTTAGCACTCTGTGTTGTCGGGAAGTTGATTGTTCTTCCTGAGAAACCACCCTGAAGTGTTGCAGGTGTAAGAGTCGAATCACCAATCTGACAAGTGATACCAAGGTTGTAATATTCGATGATCTTTTTGTATGTTGCAAACTCTTTGTTGGTAAATGCAGAACCATTTGAACCTGCAAAGTAGTGCATGAGGAAATAAGGTCCACGATACATTACTGCAATCAGACGATTGTTTGTAAGCGGGTTGAGAGAACGAAGTGTGTGTACATCAGGTGTGAGACCACCGAGTACACCAGTATACTGTGAAAGATCACCGGTATATTCTCTGATGCCACTTTGTAAGCTAATCGGCATAAAGTGTCACTCCTTTCATTATGATACACGACGTTGTACATCAACGATGATCGGAACACGAATGATCAGACCACGGAATACAACTTTAACTCTACAGATTACAATGTCACCACCGTCAGTATTGAGACCACGCTCAAACTCGATGTTGAGTTCATCTACGAGACTACCAACCCAGTTGGAGAACATTGTGTCACACTCTGTCTTCATAGTCTTCAGAGTTGAATCATCAGAGTATTCAAACAGATAGTGCTCAATCTTCTGACGAAGCAGATATGTGAGCTGTGAAAGTGTTCTCATGTTGGACTCCCAAAGGAGATCAGATGTTTCATCATCGTAGAATGTTCTCTGTGAGCTTCTCTTAACATAACCATTAGAATCAGGCAGCCATGCATTACCACCACTATTCCACATGAGGTCTCTGTATGTCCAGTTGTCTGCATCAATATCTGGGAAGATAGAAGCATACTCTGTAGGAGCGATAGTTGTATAGTCACCAGTAAATGGTTTGTTGATTGAATATGTCTTGCAGTGGTTAACAAGATTATCAACAACACGCTTTACGAATGTATATGTGTAACCAGTTGGTGTTGTAAGACCACCGATATCCCATGAACCATTCGGGTTTGTGAAACGTGTTGCAAATGACTTGTTGAGTGCAGCTGCAGTAGCACCATCAGTAGTGCATGAGTCAAACAGAACATTGAATCCTGAACCAGGACCAATTGGACGTTTATCTTCAGGAATGCCATCGTAAATACGTACGATCATCAAATCATACATTGCCTGCTTGACATCGATGTCTGCCGGTGAAAGTGAAGCAATCAGATCAGGATTGAACAAGATTTCTTCCTTCTCGTCATCATTGAATACAACTGAACCATTGATCCAGTCTTCAACAGTATGAGACATTGATGTGATGAACGATGAACCGATGACGGTGTTGTATCCAGCATCGAACATGAACTTGGCAGGAACTCTTATAGGCGAAAGGATTGAAGGATCAATTTCACCCTTGAATGCCTGAACCAGAAGCTGAGCATATTTATACTTGAATACGATTTCATTTACATCAGGATCATCAAGGAATCCAGCAGAACCCTTATCGAGTGCAACGCCACCGAATTCAGAACTCATGTTGATACCGTATGTTGGTGAGTAGTAATCATCAGGAATAACCACACCGTCAAGTGTGAGTTTCCACAATGAACCAAGTACACCAGATACGACATAACGTGTGATGTTCTTAGGTGTTGCATCACTCTTGGCTGCATATGGATAGTTATCAGCTTCTGTAAATGTAACTGTGAGAACACGCTGACTGTTAGAAACAGATGTCAGGGTCTGTTCTCCAGTGATCTTAGTAGGTGATGTAGATGAATTGTTGTTAATCGGTTTAACCGCAAGGGCAGTACCGTCATTAGGGTTAATCTTAGTAATCTCAAACTGAAGTGTTGCATTACCAGATGTAAGAGTGCATCTTTCACCAATTGTCCAACCTCTACTGGTTCCAGCAGTTGTCAATGGAACATTGCAGATTGCCCATTTAGTAATATCATCATCAGCATACTCCAGTACATCATATTTGACACCATAGAGTTCAGTTGCTATACCAGCAACATCAGGAACGTTGCCGAATTTCACGGAGTTGTTCTTTATAAGGAGACGATTGATATCGATTTTATCGTTTTCAGCCGGACGAGTAGCAACTTCATAATCGTTTACGTATACATCACCCTTGGTGATATCGATAACAGTGTAACCGATCGATGTTTTATGTTTAGTCAGTTTCCATCCTTCATCCGTGTCTCCGCCGTTGTAAACAGCAACAATGTTGCTCATACCAGGTTTCTTATCGAACGGAATTGCGGATACGATCTGTTTATTGGTATATGTAGAATATACACCGCTATCGCCTTCCATATGGAGAGTGAAGCTGGATGCACTTGTGGATGATGAATTGATGATTGCAAATATATCACCTGAAACGATACCATCTGCTGCACGCTGTGTATTTGTAGGTGTTGTTTCATATACCTTCTTTATAGGCTGAGGTGGTAATTCGATTCCAACGCCGTTGGTATCGGTAGCAGTTCCATTAAGAGGATAAACAGTATCAAATGATACAGCTGTGATTGCCTGGGTGTACTGGTTAATGCCGCAGATGAATACCAGTCTTGGATTCTGATAACGACTACCAGTTGTTGAGAGATACACATCACCAACATATACAGATGAACCATCATTTGTAATGCCGTAAGAAGCGTTGATCATCTTATTCTGGAGAATGGTTGCAGGTGCTTTGTTCTGAGCATCAGTAGCAGCCTGAGTTGATGTTGTAAGCAGCTTGTATGCTTCTGCCAGTCTTGGTATATCAGGATCTTCTGCATCTACCTGATAGAAAGGCAGAGAAACATCAAGACCACCGCCGTAGATATATTTACCTGTGATGATATCGAATGTGTTAACATTCAATGTTTTCTGGGTATTGATGATGAAATCATTTGTGTCATAATCACCAGTCTCAACCTGCTCAGCATAGTGTTTGGTGTATTCGCCGAAGATTTCAGTTACAGCCTTCTCATTGATGATTGGCTTAAGAACTGAACCGCCCCTTGAACGCTGGTTGACAATTGAATTTACTGTATCAACAGTTGAATCGGGATTGTCAATGTTCACGAGAGTTCCAACGAATTCCTCGATAACTGCAGAAACTCTGCTATCGATAGTGCTGAAACTGTAACGTGTGTTTGTTGGTCTCTTAGCCTGAGACACAGTGTTTATAGCCATACGCATGTTGTTATACACACGACCACGACCTGCAGAAACGATTACTGCAAATACACGTTTTGTCCAACCATCTTCAGATGGTTCCTGTTTAGCATACTCATTGATGAGCTGCTGTGCCAGTCTTTCAGGATTCTTAAAGTTTGCAAGAACTGAACCAGTTGGTGCTTTAGACTCACTTTCAAACTTTACATGGAGAACAGGCTCATCTGTGTCGTCGTCCCATTTGTATGAAACAAATATAGTTACGAACGCATATGTTGAATCTTCAGGTGTGACACGAAGCATCTGAACAGGTGCACCCTGGTTGATCAGAGACAATGGATAGTCTACAACCTGACCATACTTGTCACGGTCTGCCTGAGTGATAGAATTAAGACCATAACAAACACGTGGGATACGAGTGTCTGTAAGTTTGACAACTCTGCGGTCTTCACCCATCGGGAAAGCACCAACAACAATTGTTGAGAAGAGTGAAGGATCATCAGCATAGTTAATAGGAGCAGTGCCTCTGTAACCACTGTTGTCTATGATATGAGTCATTGTATGCGGGAACGGATATTTCATTCCGTATTTTGCATCTATCATATTCATAACTCTTTCATTTCCTTTCATATAAATTTATTCGTATCAATCATATGAATCGCAAATACAATTTATACAAATATAATTTCACCGTTTATATTTATAGAATCGCAATATAAGTATAAAGCAGGTGCTTATTGATTCGTTTATTATGCGGGGATACACCCCGCATAATAAAACATTTATGATTTAGATTTCATCTTTGTGTATAGTATAAGGACGATCGAATTCATCAATTGCAGTACCAGCCTCAATGTCGATTGATTTGATTGCTGCGTTTGGTAATCCAACAGGATTGTCAATCATGTTACCAGCTGAATCGAACTGTGCAAATTTAACATCATTAGTTGTTTCACCAACAACAACCTCAGTCACAATACCATTTCTTTCATTCTCGATTACAGGTGATGGTGCGACAATTGATTCCAGTAAAGATGATGCTTGGTCAACATCGACAGGTGTATATTCCTTTGGTGGTTGTGTTGCAATAGGCATAGCATTTGCAGCATAGATAGAATCAAGTACATCTGTTGTGAAACCACCAGATGATTTCATATCACTGCCACCAGACGATCCGGATGCACCGTATCCAAGATTGTTCTGCTGTTTGATTTTCAAATCTGCAATGTGTTTCTTAACGTTAATCTGTTTTTCATTGATAGAAACAATTGCATTACGTGCGGCTGTGATGGCTTGCATACTTTCAATGTCTTCTTCAGTGACACCAAACTTGTTTTTGTCAGTCAAAGATTCAAGTGCTTTCTTTTCAAACACCTTGAGTATCTTAGCCTGGTCTGCAGCCAAAGCACGCAATGCATTGATGTCAGAATTGAATATCTTGTTGGGGTCAATACGATCTGACAATGGTGGAAGTAATCCTTCATCGTTCATTGTACGTAACATCGGAGAACCACTTTCCCAATGTGATGATGCATAAGGTAATGTGTAACTGTTGACACGATAATATGTCGGGTCCATTTTAAGTGTGTTATACATTCCTTCAAAACCAGAAACCGGCTGTGGGTATTCAGGAACTTCAGTTGGAGATGGTTCATTTGATCCATACTGTTCCATACATTTAAACATATCGAAAAATGCCATTATGTTTACCTCTCTTCATTTGAATTCATCCAACGTTGAATACAATTAAAACAATCACATGTTTTATCATCGTTGAATATACATTTAGGTTTTGATCCAAGTAATGATAATATACAATATTCATTTGTATCATGATACTTTGTCAGATTATCATTCATTGTTACCAGAATATCAAACATGCAATGTTTATTTAATGAGTCGCGATGTGGTATCCCATCAGTTAATCTGAATAAACGTTTAGGATGCATTTTCTTTTCATGCAATTCATTTTTCGGTTTAAGTAATTTTAAGAATGCGAGATTTATAAATGTTGGAATATGTGCCATACAAATCATCTCCTACAAAATAAACATATCACAGCTTCGTCAATGTATACAATGCAGATGTAAACTCTTTTCCAGTCTCATAAATACCAGTACCTTGGAGACGCATGTTGTTCACCTTGGCATACATCAGACGTTCAGCTTCTTCATTTGCTTCATCGGTCATCAGACCACAACTCTTGACGGTATCTCCATCGTAATCTCCGTTCCATTTTGGAAGATTACTATTCGATGGTGTAAGTGTATCCTTGAAGAATGTTGCAACATGATGATGATCCATTGTTGTATCGACATGTGGATAGTATGGAAAACGTTCATTTTGGAAGGTGATATCATCTGTTACGATTGTTGATAATATTACAACACGTGTGAAAAATGCACCGAGATAATTACCAATAGGATATCGTACCGTATAACAGTGACGATTGGCATCAACAATACCGTGTTTTGCGGCAATGTAAACCAAATCGGTCAGTGTTAATGGACGTGTGAATGTTTCTTGTTTTTTATTATCATACAATGTAATCATTATTGGTTTCTGGTGATCAGGGTCAAGATACATTATACGGAAACGTGCACCATAATTTTCACGATACACGTCAAGCATATCAGCAATCGCACGTTCATCGTACATGTTTTCTAACATTGAACTGTTGACTTCTTCAGGGTTATTGTGAATTTCTCTGATATTATTAGGTGATAAAAATTGTTTAATATGATATCTTAAAATTGGATTGAATAATGTGCATAATGTATGTAATGGATATCCAGTATCGAATATACCAATTTCAGGTTCACCATCACGATATGTTGGTGCAGAGATAACATTTCTTGCGGTCCACACTGCGGTTTTTGCCAATAGATTCTTTTGTAAGAAACCATTCTTGGTTCCAAGATATTTCTGGAGATATGTGTACAATTCAACGATTGCATCCTGAAGTTTATTATGAACCTGAGCCGCAGTTGTTGTCACACGGGCAGTAATACTTCTGTAACCCAGTATCTTCATATAGATTGAATTGATTTCGGATTTAACCGCACGACCATTCTTCATACCGATTGGACGGAAGTTTGGTGGCAATACAAGAAGTTTGTTAATGAATATAAGATCACGTGGACATTTGGTCAGAATATCAATATTGTCATCGCTGCGGGTTTTCAAAGTTTTCTTGATATCAATATTATTCCATATTTTATACAGATCAACCATTCCAGAGTATTGTCCATCAGGAGATTCAATCAATACACCATTCTCCAGATTATACTTTGCTAAACCATATGCACATTTACGTATTACACCGCCACTACGGGCGATGATTGTTTTTGCAATCATTGGATTGAATACTCTGATTGGTAATTTGATGTAACCGCATTTGTACCAACGTTCATTTGGTGTCGAACCAAATATTTCTTCAGAGAACAAACCTTGTGGATTGTAAACGTTTTGTGATCGATAAATAACCGATGATGTTACTTCTTTAAGATCATTGATCTTGATGTCTTCTTCTATATTATATAAACCTTGTACTTTCATACATTTCATTCCTTTCATAATGAAATTATTACGAACGAGTTTTTCTAGAATAATTTGTAAAACAAATATTTATATCATTTTTTTGTATAAAGAGAGTCAACATCTTTATACATTTATAATCAGAAGGAGGAAGAATGATATGATTCATTACATTTTTGATGATGAACAAAATCCAATGGATAAGGTTACAATAAATCTTGGAACGGATCGTCCATTGTATCAGTATGTCATCAAAGCATTGAAGTCGATGGAGATTATCCAGCTTATGAGGTTGAATCCGATTAAGGATGCACCAAAAGAAACATATCCGTTTCTGATAGTTGGTAATTTCAAATGGAACCCTCATCCAGATCCATCAGAGCTTCAGACACGTAGACGTGAAACCGGAACAAAAATCCAGACTAAAAGCATTGCCGATATCCGAGTCGGTTTGTTGGATTTTGATATTGTTTGGGGTGCTCGTGACAAGAATAAATTTCTGGAGAAACATGTCGATCATAACACATTACTTATACCGATTGCAGATGACCAGGGACGATATCTGTTGGATAATGAACTGTATACTGAATACCAGTTGGTTGATAAATTCTTATATCCATCTGGTGCAAATTCAGTAACATTAAAATCGTTGCTTCCAATCGTGGTGCGTCGTTCCGAACATGATCTGATATCAATGGATGGTTATGTGGTTACATGTACCAAAGTAATGGATGTAATGATATTCAAAACATATGAATCCATCATCACATGTTTCATGCATATCACATCGCCACTATCGTTCCTTGGAGTATATCCAATCGTCCAATACACCGATAAGATCATTGATGACAAAAATGATTTTGAATATTTCCAACCAATCAAGGATCGTGACATTTACATCAAAGCATATCGCAAAGGTTTGGATGAATTTGAATATGTTCGTTCAATTGTATATATGCTTATCCAGGTCATTAAAGAATATGAACCAAAGGATTTGGATGAATTACGTGATCCATCATGGTGGGTTTACCAGTTATCATATTATCCAAATAATGAAATCGAGCATCGTGGTGCATGTAATGTAATGCATGTTGCCAGAATGTTGGATTCAATATCGGCATGGGAACTTCCGATTCCCGAGTGTGATAAACGTAACATGGTTTCATTATTGCGATATGTATTACAGACGGAATTCACAGATGTTAATATATATTCATTTGAGAATAAACGTATCCGACTCAATGAAGTTATATCAACAATCGTCACTGCCAAAGTGTCAGATAATCTGAAACGTCTGTTCCGTTATGGAATTCTTGGAAAGACAAAAGATGCAGAGGCAAGTATGAAATTCTCTCCGAATCTCATAATTTCCAAGATACATTCTTTGGGTACAATTCATACAACTGACTTTACAAATGACATGGATTACTACCAGTCATTGAAGGTCACTCGCAAGGGTCAATTAGCGGCCTGACATCTCATATATGCGGGAACGCCTCGGGTTTGCGAGTTAAAATAATCCGAGGGACGACTTATGTTTACGAATAGTATAAGCGTTGGGTAAAGCTTTAACTACCAAATGTCGAATGGTAATGCTGTAGACTTCCGAAAGGTATGGTAATAAGGTTAAAGATATATCCTCAATCCGCAGGGA
>CAYYEN010000023.1:0-14686 GCA_964470795.1 uncultured Spirochaetaceae bacterium
CGGTGTTCCCGAATAAGCCGCCATACGGTTTGTCCAGGAACTCTTCGAGTTCTTCAGGAAGTTCCGGCAGTTTCTTCTCCGACATAATCGTCTCTCCCGTGCAACTGCAGCACCTGCGCTCCTATCCGGGAGCTCGGGTACGCTGACTGATAATAAGCAGTAGTGAGCGGTAGTAAAAAAATGTTCTGATACCTGATCTATTCTTTCAGTCTGGTCCAGTGCCGGTGATGGGGCACTTCGAGGTCGTAGTATGTCATCCATTGATCCGCCCACACGGGTCTTTCAAGTTTCAGGACTTTGTCCCCTCCGCCGGTACGGTACAGGCGAATGTAGTCCTGTCCCATTGAATCGACAAATGCTTTCGCCTCAAAGCCGTTCTCTCTGCACTTTCGCTGACAGTCCTGCACCTTCCTCATGCCGCCGCGTTTCTTTAACCATCCCAGAAAAATAGCTCCTTTCTCTTCTGGATCAGGCCCCTCTGGCGCAGGATGGTTGCGTTCTCTCATTGGGCGGCACCAAAGGGGATATTGACTTTGGGGTTTTATTAATCTTCTATTTTACTTCTTGCCTTGAACCTGGCTCAAAGCAACGTACTCCGCTATCAATTTTTTCGACACTGTCGAAAGAATTCTCTTACCGTATGATGCTCGCTCTTCCTTGAGAATATCTCTGCCGATTCGATCGCCGATATGCCAGTATAGCAGGACCAGTTCGACGTTTACTGCAGTTGCAGCACGGCCTTTTGCCGCCCGGATCAGGTCACGGAGATCTGAGATGAGAAAGGAGATGTCCGGTTCTGAAGAGAGTGATCCGACCACGCGTGATGCAGGACAGTCAGGCCACGGTGGCAGGATGCGAGCTCCTGGGTATCGGAGGGTATAAGGCGGTGGATGGAGTACTCAAGAGTAACGATGCACCCCCTTGCCCAGATCCGGCAGAACCTACTTGTTATCCGGGAGCGCTACGGCGTGGCCCGCATCGGCATCTTCGGGTCGGTGGCGCGAAACGAGGAGACGCCGGCGAGCGACATCGACATCCCGGTGGAGTTCCGGGAGGGCGAGGAGACTTTTGACACCCGCACCTGGCGGTGCTCGAGCTCCGGCCCTTCGGCCCGTCGCACACTTTATGGACCTCAAGTTCTACCTTGAGGATCTCCTGGGGCGGAAGGCGGACCTCGTTATTGCCGATACCTTGAAGCCCCGGATCCGGGATGCTGTCCTCGGCGAGGTTGTATATGCCTAGGGATCTTCTGCTGATTGCCACCCTTCTTTTACTGTTCTATCCAGAAAACGTTCAAATACATCATCTTCGACGTTGAACATATCGATTCCATTCATTCCTATCTTTTTCGTCTCCGGCATCAGCCAGTAGAGGTTGTAGACCAGTTGCCCGAAGCGCATATCGGTATCTCGCATCCAGACCTCCCGGAGTTTGCTCAGGATCGAATCAATCCTCTCGGGATCTCTTTTTGGCCCGCTCCACTCCTCTGCCACCTCTCTGGCTGTCTCCTCCATTATCTGGCGTAATCTCTCCTCTGTCATCCACAACTCCCGGCTACTATTACAACATATCTTGGAAACGCTGGCCATCCAAATTAAGCATATCATAGGGGCGAGACAGGAATTGTCGATATTCTTCCATCGATGGATGCTCTCTCGTATTCTTATCCGATAAGTTGCCAACATCACATATATACTGACATCTGGTGATTTGAAACGTTAAATGGGAGGGTTAAAATGGATATCTTTATCATAACTTGCCTGTAAATCACTTTCTGGTTTGCGTGATCAAAATGCCACCTGGTTCAACCGATTTTGGAGATAGCGGACATGACTACGATGGCATTAAGACGAGAAGCTGTAATGTGGTTCCTTTTGTGATTGAAAATGATGACATAAGGGTGTCTTGGCCGCCTGGCGATGTTATATCAGAGATCGGACTGAACCGTTCTGGAGATAAGGCGCATGATGAGGCTGCCTTACAGCAGTGGTTTAAAAATACGGTTCAAACGCTACATGGGAAAAGAATCAGTTTTCTTGTCGAAAATACGACCATCAAGGATCAGGAATCGGATAAGTTTGGATACTGGCGGTTTCGCCTCAATCCCCAGCACCCCTTATTTGATGATTACAGTTACAGTGGATACTCCCTCACACTTGATTGCACCAGAAAAAAGGGACGATTAAAGATCATTAGAGTGTTTTTGCATACAGTCTCACGTCGGCCCTATGAAACAGAGGGAGTTATTGAGGGAAATGTCCAGGTCATCTGTGATAGTGATGATGGGAGTGCCGGCTCATTCTTCAGTCAGGACGATTTCACCTGGCTACTCCACCTGTCAGAGAGGCAGAAAAACCTCAAACAGCGTCTCCAAGAATGGGAGGAATATCTGGAGGAATCTCGAAAAGCGGTAAAGAACAAAGTCGGATGGGTCGCTTACAGAAGCCTTCGCCGCCTCAATCAAACTCAAGCAGAAGTGGAAATTTCCACAGAGCATTTTTCGGATAATGCGGCAAAATCCTTTTTTCCGGAGGAAGAAGTCCAAGTTTTCCCTAGGGAGATCCCGGAAGACAAGCACTGGCGCCCAGGGGAGGATGTCGATGAGCCCCTACAGATCGGAAGTGTCTCCAAAGGTTCTCGACTAAAGGGCATCTTCTTGGAAGAGGCAGGTAACGGTAAAAAGAGGGGCCAAAGAGGCGAATGGCTTTCAATTGTCATTGATCTCGTCGATAGTTTGGTCTTCAACGAGCCCGGGGAAGTAGCGAATTCCGTGAAGCAAAAACCCGTTTTTCGAGACCCTCTTGAGCGCCTGCCGAGCTCCGGCCTTCTGGTAAACTCAGTCTTTTATGATGAACTACCCTTGAAACTCCAAGGTAGGGCAATATCCCGGTTGAAAGAGAAAAGCGCCGCGAACCCTCGACTTGAAGACTTTGTTTTTAACATCCGCGAAGCTAAAATACCAATCCGGAATGAGGATATAGACAAAGACTCCCTTGTCGAGAAAAGGCTGAATTCAAACCAGATAGATGCGGTCAGGAAATCTCTCAACGCACCGGACATCTGTCTGATCCAGGGGCCTCCGGGAACCGGAAAAACCACGGTTATTGCAGAACTCTGCAATCAGGTCACTCGCCGAGGTGGAAACGTATTGATCTCATCCCAATCAAACCTCGCAGTCGATAATGCCCTCTGCCGTCTTGCAAATCTGAAGCATATTCGGCCTATACGCCTCGGAGCCCGGACAACTGAGGAAGGGAATGATTTTCTAGCGGATAACGTCATCCAGCGCTGGTTTCAAGGGGTGAAGGTGAAACTTGAAGAAAACGTTGGAGAGCAGGAAAAGATACTGCAGGATTTACGCGGGTTTAACGATGTCATCTCGTTGATGGAACAGCAGTACAATCAATACTGCACGGTCAGAGAACGTTGCGAGCACCTGCAGGAGCAGACTGCGAGAGCACAAATTGACGTGGCAGCCACAACGGCCCCACTGGAGGAAATCAAAAAGCAACTGGCGGAAACGGAGCGGGACCTCGAAACCATGGAACACATCATTGCGAAAGGAGGGCTGATCGAACCTTCGTATCTGCCATTCCTCTTGCAGCATTACCCGGAGATATCGGATACCCTGCGACAGAGAATTGCTGCTCTCTTTGTGTCTCAGCACCACATGAGCATCGTTACCGGCGAAACTTCGCAGTTTCTTGATCTATATTCTAGCCTCTATCAGATTAATGAGAATCGACACCCATCGATGGATAGGTTCAGCCGGCTTTTAGAGTTAGTATTACAGCAAAACATCGAGCACGAGCAAAGAGAGGCGGCACTTCTTCGAAAACGTGAATTGATCCAGTCTGAAATGCGGCAGGTGACAGAAGAGGAAGCAATGCTGACTCTCGCGCAGGACCTGATGTCGGTGAATAGGGAGATCAATGAGTTGAACAACAGTGGTAGAAGACAGCTCGCCATAGAATGGAGGGAGCAGATCGCAGGATTTGATACAGTATTGGATACGTATAATCGCTGTGCAGATCGCATCTACACACTGAAAGATGGCGAAAGACATCTGATCTCTGAAATCCGCACATCACTGGTCCCGGATATCCGGTATAAAGATGTCATTCAGGGACTCCTCGAATTTACTCAGGGATGTTACGATGACCTATTCGGTGCGGATGAAGAGGTAATGCGCCAACTACAGGGAAGAACCGAAGAGCTTCTCTCCGCAAAAAGATCCTGTCAGGATCGGACTCAGGAACTCCAGAGGCTACTTGCGGAACGGAATACTCGTTTGGAGAAACTTGGGAATGATCTGACTGAGACATTCAGGCAGAGAGATGATCATCGCGATCACATACGGCGACTGTTCCAGAAAGTGCAACAGTACCGATCAAAGTATGAGCTGAGTGCTTCCCAACCAGATGAGGATACAGAGTCTGCATTCGAAAAACATCTACGCACATCTTTTGAAACATTTATATACGGCAGAAAAAAGGACTTAGGCAACCTGAAAGAGCGCTTCGCATCGGTCTCGGCAAAAGCCGGGAGGTGGCATGCACTCCAGACCGAATGGATCAAAAAAATCGAAAAATCCTCACGAGCTGACTACGAGGCAATCAAGGATACATATATAAGCTATGCAAATGTCGTGGGAGCGACCTGCACCGAGACTGGTAAGTTCCGCTTCTGGAGGGGAAGGGAGTTCGATCTTGTCATCGTGGATGAGGTTTCAAAGGCCACGCCCCCGGAACTCCTCATGCCAATGCTCCTTGGAAAGCAGATTGTTCTGGTTGGGGATCACCATCAACTGCCCCCTATCTTCCGGCTTAGGCAGGACGAACTCCCACTCTCTGAAACCGATGATGACGATGCAACCAAAAAACGACTCCAAAAATTCGAAAAACTCGTCACATCATCATATTTTGAAGAGATGTTCACCGAGGCGGATGACTCGTTAAAGTCACGGCTCACTGAACAGTATCGGATGCATCCGACCATTATGAACCTCATCAACCAATTTTATCCTCCTGATTATCAGTTAACTTGCGGCATAGTCAACCCAGACGTTGCACGCCAGCACCCATTCATCCTCATCGGAGAGAATAGGGATCTCACCTCCCAGAATGCACATGCAGTCTGGATCGATACCTCACAGAAGCTCGTTAATGAGAGGCTGGTCGATAATTTCGAAGGCCGGGAAGAGGGGAAGTACAGTTCAAGATACAACCCGCACGAAGTTGATGTGATCGAGAGAATACTCTGTTCGTTAAACGGGCAGTGTGACGGCAATGAAAACAACTGCAGAGACATCGCAGTTATCTCATTCTATGCGGGACAGGTGAGAAAGTTACGGGCGATGGTGAACACTCTCAGACAGACCGGGAGGGTGAATAACCTCAGTCTTCGCGTTGGCACCGTCGACCAGTTCCAGGGGATGGAGCGTCCAATCGTCATCGTAAGTCTGGTCTCTGCACCGGAAAAGAGGAACGGAAAACGAAATCCAACCTCATTCGTACGTGAATTCCGGCGGATCAATGTTGCATTTTCCCGGGCACAATCTATGCTTGTAGTTGTCGGGGCAGCTGAAGTCTTCCGCGATGTCCCTGTCAAGGTGAATTATGGAAACCTTGGGGTGGAGAAAAGGCCATATCGATTCCTGCTTGAGGCGGCGAAAGACGGTGTTGGAGGAAGCAGCTACGTTCGGGGGTATGAGCTCAATGGCGTCTACGAGTAAAAGAGGGAGTTTGCCCCTCTTGTTAAAGCGGACAGAAGTCTCCCTCCCCTTACAGAGGGTTCTGGTTCAGGCTACTGCAATCAAAAAAAGGGACATTCAACTCCTCGAATGGGCTGTACTGGCGCCCCTTGCCACCTTGGATCCCCCTCCGTCACTGGAGGAGATCGCACGGGAGCTGGGTATTGAACTGGTCGATTTTCTCAGCATTGTTGCCGAACAACTGAGAACCATGGGACTGATTTGGCAAACTGGTGTAAATGCCTATCAGATTACCGATATTGGACGAAAATTCTTTGCGGAAGGGAAGGTCATCAGCGACCCCCGCCAGTTTCCGCTTTCTATATACTATCAGGCAAATGCTAAAGAATGGATCTATGGATTTACCGGAGACATAAACAGCGTTTCTTCAGAGGATAATTACACCGACTGGGATACGCCGAGACCCATTGTAGATGCATCAAGCATCGGTCTCCCAGAGAAGATAGTCACAGAGCATGCACGAATCCGGAGGGATCTCGAAAAGAGTGAAAGTATCGCTGAGTATCGCATAGTAGGTGTATCTTCCTGTCAGATTAAGATCAATACAAATTTCCTGCTAAAATCTGATGGTATCGTAATACGTCCTGTTGCTCAGCCATTTGGGGAAGAGAATCTGCAGAGAGTTTCCGCCGCCTTAACTGGGGAGATACTTGGGTCTTCCGGATTAAAACAGTATTTTGGCGAAATATGTGATATTACGAAGGATATCCCGTCGACTATGAGAGTTCAGCCCTATGAACTCACCGATGCGACTGTATTTGCCTCTGCATCTGAAGATCGATTGGTAGAACATCTGATTGCAAAAAACCCCCGGTATTTAATAATTAATAGGAGCGATCCGCCGGCAGTTCCTGATGGGGCCCCTCCCCACCTGCTCATAACAAGGGGCTCCGGCACGGTTGGCAGGCACGATGATAAATTCATCCCAAATGTCATCCACTTTGAAATTGAAGGGGTGTTACCTGAATATGCATACATAACAGATACTCTGGCAGTCCGAGTTGTGACCGTCATCGACGATCGTGTCGAGGTTCCGCTATTCCGCGTCGAGGAGCATCGAATGCAGGATGAAGTAACTGGTGCTCTTCGCAGAAATCTTGTGGATTTCAGCTGTCTTGGAGCCCGAAGGGAACTCGAACGAGCTCTTGCCCTATTCTACCTTGATCCAAATGCAGCGTCGTTTGATGAGGTGCTCAAGACCTTAACAATACAGAAACAGAGCAGGGAATACGCCGCCTGCGATAAACTGGAATTACTGCGAAGTCTGCTGGCATTGAAAAAACTGATGTCGGAGCCGACCTGCAGCCAAATCGAGCATGAATTCGCTGCTGGCATTCTAAAATCGCTCTCATGGAAGGCTTTGCTGGAGATTGACCCCGCGGTCTTTGAAGCATATCCTTCCTGCTACATAGATGCGGTGAATAATGCCCTCCCATTGCTGTCGTTGAGGGGCGAACTCCACCAGCTCCTTGAGAGTTACTCTTCAATTATCAGCAGGCTGGAAAAGTGTACTCGAGGGCATGCCGACGTGGTCCAGCAATTTAAGGATTCATATCTCGAAGCCATCGCTAGAACATTCGATCAGAGTGTTGGGGTTTGTTCCTATGAGGATATTCAGTGTGGCATGGCACTGTGTTCAGAGACAACAGATGAAAAAATCAAGGTGAAACTGGCTCAGTCAATTCTCGCAAGGGTAATTGCTGCAAACCTCCAGAGAAATGAGAAACTCCAGATGCTACTTAAATTATCGGGAATGGGCATTGATTTAAAACCTGAGCATGTAGAGCAGATCGGAAAGGAGATGCTACACGCTTCTGCCTTCAATTGGTTCGATCCTGAGCTATGCAAGAAGGTACAAGAAGTAATGAATACCTGCAAATCTCTGAACCCTTACTGGGAGATCGGAAGAGATTTCATTCCTCCCGGGTTGACAGCGAGCCCGCAAACAACCCCTGATACAGTCAATCTGGTTAGCAATTTGTTCGGTTTGCATCGGTTTATCCCTTCGTTAGACACACAGATGGTCTCCGATGTGGTGCAACAGGCATCTGAACGCCTCCGCAAAGCAGGAACGCCTGAAAAACTCTACTTATGGGTCGAACTCCTTGCAGCTGTCAGACCCCACGAGCAGAAGACGGGCGTGCAGTTTATCCCCGTGGAAAATGCCGAGATCATCTCGACTCTCCGTTCTCTAGATGTCAAAATATTGCAAAAAATGAGGAAAAATCTGGAACTACTGAGTGTGTATTCCGATCTCATTGAGAAAGAGGAGAGCGAACAGGAAGAGCATATAGGCAAACAGCCTGTTCTGCTTCCCAGAGGAATCGTAATTGACGGGAGCAATGTGGCACATTATGGCCTGGATGGAAAGCATGCAAGCGCAGACCAGTTAATGCAGGCATACCGCGACTTAAGAGATCAGGGGTTTGATCCAATCTTTATATTCGTAGGGGCCGGCCTGCGCCATGCTGTGGCTAAAGATGCGTATAAGAGCATGGAACGGTACTTCCAGAAGATCCGCAAAAAGACCGGGAGAGCGATATTCAACCAGGCACCTGCAGGCACTGATGACGACCATTTCATCATTCAGTTTGCCATTGACAGAAATCTATTGATTCTCACAAACGATCGCTACCGGGATACAATCCAGAAGCATCCCGGCATGAAAGACCAGATTGAGGCAAGGCTAATGAAATACATGTTCAATCCTGAAAGCAATGCCCTGATGACGAGCGAATGCCCGGGATCCACAAGGACGAGCGAGCAATCGGAGGAAGCATGAGTTCATATGGGATTTTGCAGGCACAGTTAATCGCCCAGCAGAAAGAAGCGGAACGGCGCAGAAGAGTGCAGCAACAATGCATGGCGTTGGCACAGGCGGTTGAACAAAAAATTCAGGTTTTATTGTCAGATCCTGGATTAACTACTTTTCTTGGGGGCATTAGTGCACTTCAGGAGCAGGCCGCATCTGCCCGGTCACTCGCGGCTGCAAAACCAGACGATGCGCTGAAACAACTTCAGGTGGTCGCAGGAAGCGTCCAAGAGCTGGTCACCAGTGCCCACTCAAAAAGAGAATGCTGGTCTGAAGAGAGAGAACAGATACATCGGCAGGCATCCCTCCTGCTGGACCGCCTCAGATCGATAACGCTTGAATCTCCGGCTTGCCGTAAAAAAATGGAGGAGCTGGTGCATCATCTCGAGCAAGCAAGCACTACTGCGATGAAATCGTCCGACTTCCATAGCCTCATCCAGGATGTCGAGGAAACGGCACAGGCCATCGCATCTCTCGATGAGCAGGAGAGTGTTCGGAAGCTAACGGTCCGTCACATTGTGGATCTGCTTTCTACACGAGGATTCGTTGTGGGGCAGCCGAAAATCAGAGATGATATTGTGCACCTCCAGGCAAAGATGCCTTCGGGTAAAGGGGTACTGCTCCAGATCTTCAGTGATGCAAAAATCCACTTTGATTTCGAAAATTATGAGGGAACGGCTTGTAAGGACGAACTGGATGCGATACTTACAAAGCTCGAGACCGAAGGGCAGATTGAGACCTGCGTTGAGCAATTCGTCTGGCACAACCCCGATAAAATCAAGAAGGGATCAAAAGACTTGCCGTATGGTCAAACGCAGAAGAGATACATGATGTGAGAGGACAGAGGTGTCAGAAAAATGGAACGCCAGTTCGCCAACCTCATCCGCGAAGCAAAGACAAAGAAAGGCATTATTCTGTATGGAAATACACGCGATGAGTTCTTCAGTGACGGGAAATACGTCCTGCTACCACAATACCTCGACCGAAGTTTAAAAGAGAACGGATTTGAAGTCGTCGGCACGTGGGACCGCGTGTATGGCTTATCATTTGAAGAGCCCGGAGAGAAGGCGACCTTCGCACGCTGGTATGCGACTGTATCGTGTGAGTCCATTGACAACGAAGGTGATACCTACGATATCGGTGCAGGGAGTGCAAGGCATAACGAAATCGATCTATCAGTATTTCGGGGATTCGACCAGTGCATCAGCGCTCTGGGTGCGGTTTTGGAGTCAGCTGACCGTCCCTGCGCCTTCATCCTTGACTGGAGCGACTTCCAATTCGGAACGGTGCAGACACCTCTCGCCCCCGAAGACCGGCAATATCTTGAGTTACTCGGAAAATTGTTGACTGGAAGAAACGGCACCGGAACGCCGGGCAGGATCCTCAGCAAGCCGCCTGCGGTAGTAATCCTGATAACAGCAAACCTCGGCAGTATCCCTCCGGCCCTCTACCGTCCTGAGTCGCGGATAAAACTTTACAGTCTTGCCTCTCCAGAAAAGAGCACACGCGTTCGTTTCTTTGAAGCCCATCTCGAAGATCTCAACATCGGGCGACATCCGGACAGAACTCGAGCGGAGGTCATCGATCTCCTCGCAGACATGAGTGACGGGATGAAAACAGTTGATCTCATCCAGATGGTGAAACTTGCCAGAGAAGAACGGGGATTGACGCCCGAGAAACTGTTCAATCTCTATCGCTTCGGAGAACGGAGATCGCCGTGGGAAGATCTCTCCGATGAGAAGTTGCGTAATGTAGAAGATACACTGAAGAGGCGAGTGATCGGGCAGGAACACGCGGTCCATCACGTCGCCACTACCATCATCAAAGCTGCAGTCGGCCTTTCAGGAATACAACACTCGGCCAAGATGTGCAAACCCAAAGGTGTTCTCTTCTTCGTCGGCCCGACCGGCGTTGGAAAGACCGAACTTGCAAAAGCAACTGCTGAATTCCTGTTCGGCGATGAAAGCGCCTGTATTCGGTTCGATATGAGCGAATACAGTCACGAGGAGTCTGATCAGCGGCTCATCGGCGCACCCCCAGGATATGTCGGGTTCGAAGAGGGTGGACAGTTGATTAATGCTGTACTGGAACGCCCGTTCAGTGTTCTGCTCTTTGATGAGATTGAAAAGGCACATCCCCGGATTCTCGATAAGTTCCTGCAGATTCTCGAGGACGGACGGCTCACCGATGGGAAAGGAGTCACTGCATATTTTTCCGAATCGGTCATTATTTTTACGAGCAATATCGGAGCGAGTGAAGTTGATCAGAAGGAAAAGAACTCTGATGAGATTGAAGCCGAGTATCGATCCAAAGTAAAAGAGCATTTCAATTCTATTCTAAAACGGCCGGAACTCCTCAACCGTATCGGGGACAATATTATCGTATTCCATTCGGTTGACAATCCTCAACTCAGGTCAGAGATCATCAAGCGGAAACTGGCTCCGCTGAAAGATCTCATTAAGGATAGATATGGAGTCAATCTCATCATCAGTGATGCGTTATATCCGGTCTTTGAAAAACGGGCCGAGAAGTCACATGGAGGCCGGGGCCTGCTGAATGCGGTTGAGCGGGACCTCATCAATCCTCTTTCGATCTATATCTTCAGGAATAAACAATTCCTTAAAGTGGGAAGGGCAATCTTCGTGACATACAACTCCGAAACCACGGATCTGGACTTTGACATACGGGAGATGTGATGGAGCCTGAAAAACGGAGCGTTCTTTTGAACGTTGCAGGCGTTATAGTCGGCAGTTACACGAACGGTCCCGGTAAACGAGTGGTGATCTGGGTTCAGGGGTGCACTATCGGGTGTCCTGGGTGTTTCAACACACCCCTGCAGCCTCACGAGCCACATCATCTCATCGATCCAGTGGTTTTTGCCCGGACCATCTCCGAAAAATGTGTTAAAACAGGGTGCGAAGGCATCACAATAACCGGTGGGGAGCCGTTCCAACAGGCAGTCGCACTCAGCACGTTTACCTCCATAATCCGGGAGTCTGATCTGACGATCGTCTGCTTCTCTGGATATTGTAAAGATGCCCTGTTTACCTCAACAGACGTCTCAATTCAGACGCTCATCGGGTCAATCGACGTATTGATTGCAGGACCCTACAATCATCGAAATAGGTACCCCCGAACTTGGTCTGATGACCCTGACAAGGAGTACATTTTCCTTTCAGATGCTTATTCTGATGATGATTTGAAGCGGGCTATGGAATGCGAACTTTTGCTGTCACAGACTGAGTCCCGGTACACCGGATTCTTTGATTTCGGAGACCGATGTCAGTTTGAAGGTATTTTGAGCGAGTAACCGTGATCCAAGACCCCTGTGGTGCTCATCACCGTGCGTGACCACATGGATTTGATGTGGTTTGATACGGCCCCTGATGAGCACAGTGCCGACCTCGCATGTAACGGGTGATAGGCGTGATGAACTCAGGAAATAGGCATGGTTTAGAGCAAAATTCGCTAACAGTGAAATTAGTGGTGGGCTGTCTTCCCCCGATAAGACAGCCCTCCAGTTTGAAAAGGAGGGTGCATCCTATGCACCTCCTTGAGTGCGATAAAACTATTCTCAGTGGTTCTTTATTTTAATATAGATCAGTTTGACCCCAGCATCCGGGGTTGGACGTGGATCGATTTCAAACAGTTCTGTCGCTTTAATGAGTTCAAGCATCTTCTTATATCCGTAGTTCCGCGGGTCGAATTCAGACGATTTTTTCTGGACGTTTTGAGTAACGAGAGCTAGACTCGCCCAGCCCTGGTCGTCGGATGAATCTTCAACGGTTGAAAGGAGCAGATTGCGGAGCGTTTTATCCTCGCGGATGTCCTTCTGGGGTTTTGCGATGGCCGCCTGCTGATCAGGTTTCGGTAATTCGGTAATTTCGGATTGAATAATCTCTGTAAATATGAATCTGTCACAAGCCTCAATAAATGGTTTAGGAGTGGTGTTTCTTCCGAAACCGTAGACTGTGAGGCCAGATTCACGGATCCGCATCGCCAGCCGGGTAAAGTCGCTATCGCTTGAAACAAGGCAGAACCCGTCAAACTTGTGAGTATAGAGCAGATCCATTGCATCGATAATCATTGCACTATCCGTTGCATTCTTCCCTGATGTGTAGTTGAACTGCTGAACCGGCTGGATAGAGTAACTCAGTAGTGTATCTTTCCAGCCCTGGAGCTGTGGGGATGTCCAGTTTCCGTAAATCCGTTTGACGCTCGCAACGCCATATTTTGCAACTTCGTCAAGCAACTCTTTAATTATTGAGGATGGCGTGTTATCTGCATCAATAAGGACAGCAAGCTTTTTCTGGTGCTCAAAAGGTTTGAGAATATAATCCATAGTAGTTATCAAAGAGGAGCAAACAGAAATATTTTCTTACTTAATTATTATTTAAAACGAACCTCCTCCTCTCTGCGCAGGTGGGTACTATAGAATCGAACTGATTCCTGTAGAACTCATTCCATAACTCTCCGGATCATAATGGCGCATGCTAGGTGGACCAGATCGGGGAACGAGGTATCCGAACACTCTTATCGTGGATTTATATCCTTAAAACTTCAATCCTGATGATGAACCGTTCAATGGCACTGCGCTTCTTGTAAAATATCGGGTTGAACCAGAATGACCTCTGTGGTTTCGGATGCCGCGAGGAGTTCCGGTCGACCGGCATATTGCTCTTCATTCCCTGGTCTCGGTTGCACTGGCGAATCTCCGGGCATTGTAGCCTGTAGCTGCGGAGATGATCATGGGAACTCCTGCACCTTGCAAACCTCAAATACTTCGAGGGTAGACTCACGAATCCTCAGTTTAATGTATTACCCAATAGTCTCATGGGGCGATCCCCTTTCTGTCTCAACTCCAGCAGAGACTTCCCGGTTTGCTTGGGCTATCATCTCGTACAACTCCCGCGTCTTCACCCAGATGTAGAAAGACAGGGGATACTCGCAGCCGGCCAGGTCGAGGTCAAAGGCCCGTATGACCTCCGGGAACTCCGGGACGCACCCGTGCTGCATGTAGTGCCGGCGAAGCAGGGCATACACCCGCTTCATCCACTCTAGGTTTGGTGTGTTCGTGCCCGGCCGGGGCTCCCTGGTGGGTATCATCGCCGGCGGAAGTGAGAGGAGCAACTCTTTGAACGTCGGGAAACCGGCCTCGCACTCCTGTAACTGCTTCCTGAGATGACATGCCATTGCATACTCCGCGAGGGACTCCTGCTGCTCCTCGCCGGCCGGCGTGTCGAGATACTGCATGGTATCCTCAGCCATCGCAATGATCAGTTCCTCGTCGTCCCGGTCTGACCGGAACTGCCTGGAGTAGATGCTTGAACCGGCCCACAGCATCGACTTCGGGCTGACCGCCTCGGAATACTCGATCGACTCCAGGATCCCAAGGATAGCGAGCACCGTCGCGGCCCAGTCGGGGTCTCGCCCTCCTTCACTCTGTACCACCGCCGCCATGTACTGGAGGACGCTCCCCGCTCCACGGAGGGGATGCTGCGCCGTCGTCCTGTCGATCCGCTGTTTCACCCGCCGGTACAGTTCCATCTCCTTCTCCACGGGCCACCGTGCTTCGGGAAGGAAGCGGCGTGAGCGAGCCAGGGCGAGCAAACGCTGAATCTGGTGAAAGAGGGGGTCCGCACAGGACTTCACAGGCGTCTGTTTCACGATCTCATCTGTCTCCATGGATGGATCGCTTCGAAGACGGCGGGATTAACGGTGATGTATAAGTACGCTTATGCATAAGTCCACTTATACACAATACGCATATCAAACGCAGGAAAACCGGGTAGCAAACAAGAGTGAGCTGGAACACCATGGGAAGCAATCCTCACGAATCCTCCTGGGTCAGAGAACGATACCTACGCCTCTACGAGATTTTCGGAAATTCGCCGTTTTCAACGCAGGATGCGGCTCAGGAACTGGACGGTGAGGATGTCCGGACCGTGAGGGTCTTCATCTCCGAGATGAACAGGGCAGGCCTCATCGAGAAAGAGAAGGACCCGGCCGACAGGCGGCGGGTGCTCTACCGGTTCCTTCCTGCAGCAGACTCCATCAGGTACGGGACAGCGCCCGGCGAGAGCCCGAAACGCAGGCATATC
>CAYYEN010000024.1:0-14404 GCA_964470795.1 uncultured Spirochaetaceae bacterium
CAGCAGCTTCCCATGCTGTTTCACCACCGAATTTATCTTTAAGCTTCTGAAGAATTTCTTTATCAATCCAATCATTGAAATGCTTAAATTCTTTCTTCATCTCATTCTTCATATAACCAAACATTCCCGTTATACGGTTTCCTTGGTCATCAGTTTCATTAGCATCCTTAGAGAAAAAGAAATCATATACATGCTCATCTGCTTTAGCTATAACACCAGCAAGAGCATCAGTAGGACGAGTAACAAGAGCAGCAAGTTCATCTTGAATGACTTTAACTTTCTCCATTACTCCACCGGCAGTCATAAGTTTATCAACTATTCCGCCTTCATCTACTTTAAATCCACCTATTTCTCTCTTTCTTTTAACAGGCTTTCCATTTTCATCAAGTTCAACTTGCTCTCCTTCATTTACACCCATAAGAGTATTAGCAAGCTCCTTAGCTCTATCTGCTCTTGTATGAAGTAACTTAGCAAGTTCATTATACTGAGTATTGAGTGCTTCTTCATTCTTAGCGTCCTTGATCTTTCTCATTATATCAAGAATACCCTGAGCCTGACCAAGATTATCACCATCAAATTTAAGTTTAAATTCTCCAGAACGAAGTTTCTCTTCTACTCTTTTATCATTAGATGCTCTTTGATTATTCTCATAATCAATATTCTCCTGAGTAGGAGTTTTTCTTCTCTTATCTCCCAGTATTCTTTCGGAGTTATCTCTGTTATAAGAATTCCAAAATGTATTAGAATACTCAGAAGAAGAAGCCATCTGAGAAGCTCTTACCTGAGCAACTCTTCTGTTATACATGCTGATGAATCTAGCTCTACGCATACGCTGAGCTTTATTCTCAGTAGGCATAGCAAAGATATCAGCTTTTGTCATATTATTGATAGTAATATTGGATTCATCAATGGTGTCTCCACCACTACTACCATAAGCAAAACCTGCGGCATTCAGTTCTCTGATATTATGAAGAGTCAGATTAATATCACGAAGATAATCAAATATAGTCTTTTTATAAACATCTGTAACTTTATCTATTCTTCCTTCAGATATAGAAGAAATCTTGTCCTTAATCTTTCCCTCTTTATAGCTACCCTTACCCCAAAGCTTAAGTTCAGGGTCAGAACCATTCTGAGCAGCAAACTCACGATAAAGATTAATGAAAGGATTAGTACCATCCTTCTCAATTCTCTTCATCATTTGATCCTGAGCTTGTCTCTGAGACATAACTTCAGGAGCCATCTGCATTCTCTTATCACGGTCAACATTCTGCATGGCTTTAATAAAGAGCTTGGTAAGCTCTTCATCACCATTGAAGTTACCCTTATAACGGTTCACAATAGTTTTATCATGAGTATTGAACTGACCATAATCAGAGTATATCTGTTCGAAAGCATTATCAAGATAATTCTTTAGATTCTTCTGAGTTTCATAGTTAAAGCCAAATACAGACAACTGTTTTTCAACATCGCTTCTAACGTCACCAGTAGCACTACGAGCGTATTGTTTATTCTGACTTCTAAAACGTTTCTCAGTGTCATCTTTTAGAACAAATACACCCTTATCATAGTCGAAAAGTCTAGCTTTTTTACCAGTTAATGCTGATTCAATACGAGACAGATAAGAAGGAATAACAACCTGCAAGGACATTGAGTCCTTGCCAGACCAAGGAACAGATCCTTTTTCATACTGGTCTGTACGGATAGAGCTCTTAATAGAACTCTTTAAACCAAATACTTTTGATATAAAACCTGTAATTCCACTATCATCTTTAGATCCCTCATAATTGAATCTACTTATAAGATTGCCAAATGTACTACTAAGAGTTTTGTCAAAATTCTTCAGGTTAGTCTTAAGAGCATTACCCATAAGACCTGCAACTACAAATTCAGCTATACCGCCAAGTGGATTAGCTGCAAGAGCTTTGAGCATATCCTCATTAAGCATTGAACCCATGCCACCTGTTTGTTCATTGATAATATCTTTGAAGTTTGTCCAGATAGCATTTCCATAAGCTTTCAGGTTAGGAACACCAGAAGCTGTAACAACATCTTCATATGTGTTTCCTTTACCTTCTTTTTCTTTCGCAGCTTCTTTCTTATATATACCACGTTGCATCTCGAGCATTTCTTTCATCATTGCATTCTGCTCTTGTATCAACTTGGTGGTAGTTTCAAAGTAGGTCTTCTGGTTATCTATTTGAACTTTAAGACCTTCACTTATTGAAGAATGAAGAGACTGAAATCCAGAAGTTACAGCTCCAAATCCAGAAGACATAATATTCATCATCTTACCATAAGAAGCTAACTGCATATTAGCAATAGCTTTATTGGTAGTAGCAATGTACTTACCAGTACTAGCAATAGCTGTACCAGTAGCAATAGTACTAGCCTTCATAGATGAATCTACTGCTGAGATAACAGCCTTATCACCATCAGAAATTTCTTCCTTCTTGGATTTAGACTCTCCAGTACTGTCAGATTCGGTAGCACCAAAGTCTAAATCGCTGCCCATCATATTATCAACAGCAGCGTCTTCAACGGCATTTTCACGTTCTTTGTTATAAATTTTACCAGTTTTGATATCTTCCCAAGCATTATGAAGTGCAAGATCTCCAGTCTTGTAGATCTGAGAGCTCATAACAATCTTCTTGGCTTTATCTATAGTACCAGTGATATCACGTATTCCATGATAAACATCAGAGAATAATTCTTCATTGGTCTCGAGAAAGTCTTTAAATGCTGGAGCCTGCATTTTTGTTGTATCAACTGCAGCATATCCAACACTCTTGGTAAGATTCTTAATATACTCTTTAACAATTGGAAGAGCCATTAGTTTTATCCTCCTTTCAATATATTACTAAGAATGTCAAACTGATCGGTTTGTATCCAAGACACAATAAACCCCGAAGGGAATAACCCTTCGGGATTTATATTATCCATGTGACTTAGTCATCCATTCCATAATTCACATACAGACGAGTTTTATTAGCATAGAGCTTATTATTACTAAGATTGAATCTGAGTTTGTTATACTCATTATAGAGATGCTCCCAACGCTTTCTGTCAGCAACAGGAAGATTTTCAGATGTGAGATAATCATCAATAACAGCCATACGACTATTTATTCTATGAAGTAATAACATAGCTTCCTCTTGGGTTTCCATATTATTAACTTCAAACTGTAACTCGAAAAAGTCATCTTCATATCTCTTCATACCGTTCTTCTTAATGTCAAAACGGGTCTTATCAAAGAAGTCAGAGATATAGTCTAAAGCACCTTCTTGTAAAAGACTATCATCATCAATACGAGAAAGACGAACAATGATATTTTCCATTTCACGCTTCTCAATCTTAGAACCGGTTAACTTAATAGTTGCACCAAGATCATTGATTGCATCAATTCTCTTATGGATAACGTCTTTATACAAACGAATTACCCAAGAAAGGAAGATAAGTTTGTTATCTATATCCTTATTCCAGTTATATCCGTTCTTATCAATCTTTGTCATAGCAGAAACAAGATCCTCTTTGATTCCTAATTCATCATCAAAGTTATCAACAATCTTGCTCTTATCGTTAATTTCAAAGATAGATACACTCTTTCTTATAGCATCTCTAATACCATAAGAAAGAATTTCCTTATAGTGTGATACATCAGAAAGCTTCAAAGTCTGTCCAGTAGATACTAGATAAAGATCAATGTCTTTCTTTATCTGCTCCATAGGAGAAGAATCTGCTACCATATGGGCAACCTCTCTTACTATCAATGCAGCAATCTCATGAATAGAAAGATCTAAAGCATCATCAAACAGTTTAGAGTCTAACTCTACATAAACCTGATTAATAGTAACTTTCTCTTCCTCGATTATACCCTTAATAACATCATCTGCTATCATTGCAGGCATAACCAATACACCGAAAAACATCTTGTCGAAATTTTCTGTATAAAGAACATCACGTACAACATCAGGGTTATATTTGTTAGGGTATTTTGGTTGCATGAATATATCATTAAGAATTTTACGAATCTCTTCTTTAGCAGCAACACTCCTAGAGTTGTTCTTTAACTTTCCTACAGCACCAGCCAAATCTCCAAGTCTAGCTTGTAACATTTCATCTGTCATTAGAAATCCCTCCTCTATAAATTACTTATTAGTCAAAGGTCAGAAAATACTCCCTACCCAAAAATAGGGTAGGGAATAATTCTTTAGAATTTATACTTAATCATTTAATAATCAAATACCATCTAAGCTAGTTGGCAGTACGCGATTCTCACGAGCTGGAGTGTTTGCAACAGCGGCCTGACCGATGAACTCACCGGCAGTACCATCAGGAAGCATAGTGCCATTCTTAACAACGCCATTTACATTAGAAGCATAAGTAGCGTAGTTAGAGGTATCATCATACATAGCACGCTGAGCAACTGGATCTGGATTCTCAAGCTGCTCGCGAGTACCCATAATATTCAGATTCATAATTCTACCCTGTACAGGCTGGAACTGCAAGAAGAACCAACGCTCGAAGCAGGTCATTGCAGGTGCCTCATAGTGTTCAGTATCACGAAGCTCATTGCTTACATAGAGCTGGTAATCAATCAGCTCATAAGTAATACGCATAGTATTGCGTGGAACGAGCAGAATAATGAAGTTGTTATCATTACGCAACTTCTGGCTGGATACAAAGTTGTATGTACGACGGCCAGAGCTGCAAACTGTCTTGGTGAAGTCAAGCTGAACAGGACCAATACTGCTTGGGCTTGTGTAGCTGAAGTCTTCAGGAATAACGTTCTCAATAACGTTTGGAGAACCGAATACAAGGATGGTCATATTGTCATCATTCAATACCTGAAGCATACGAGTTACATAGCGGTTAAGCTGCTCCATGTACATGTCACGTCTCCACTGACGAGGAGTACCATTGAACTGCAGAGGTGGTGCCCAGTCGATAGCAGCAGAAATCTTATTACTGTCAGGCATAGTGAGGAAGCTATTGTCGAGATCCTTCAGGATGTTATCATCCTTCCAATGGAGCAAGCCAAGCTGCATCATGGACATCAGCTTAGTAATCTGATTTACATCATAGGAAGCCTGAATATCCTTAACAGACTCTGGAGTAACAGTCACAGTGATGTGAGGCTGATCAGGAATCTGATACTGCTTGGTCTTTATACGCCAATCAAACTGAACAGTTGGGAATGCAGCGGAAGAAGCATCAGCAGCAGCATAGAATAACAGACCAGCAACTGTTACAGGAGTAGGATCACTTTCACCAGAAGGAATGTAAGTAGTAGGAGTCATGAAGCTGAAGTGGAACATATCATCACGATAACGAGCACCACTCAGAGCACCATCAACAATTACTGCATTATCCTCATTTGTGTAGTCGCCCTTATAGATCTTGAACTTGATTGGGCAGTTGATTGTAGCATCATAATCGCCATAGTAAGGATCGAAGTGAATTGGGTTGCACTTGAACAGAACAAGACGCATACCAGCAGAACCACCGGAAGTTGGAACAGTCTTAAATGTCTGATCGGAAGGATCAAAGTAAGAATCACCAGGCTCGGTCCAGCTCTCAGCAATAATACCAATAACAGAAGACTTTACAGAGAGATGATACTTACGACCAGTCAGGCCAAATACACTCTGGAGAATATTGATTGTACGCATCTCAGGAAGTGGAATGAATACACGAGCCTGAGGAATACTCTTGTTGATAGCAGGAGTCATCTTGTTCTGCTCATAGAACATATCGATTCTCTTGCCATCAGTGTCAATCATCTCACGAGTTTCAATACTCTCAGTGAAGCGGTTGGAACGAGAAACCTTCTTAGGCAGAACCTGATCAAATACTGCATTCATAAGAATATTCTTATGAACAGGTAAAGTCATGCCCACTACGTTGTTGAAGTTAATCAGTGGAGAAGCCTCGTTTAAAGATCGGCTAGAACCCAGAATACCACAGATATTACCATTAGTATCAGGTGCAGACAGGTCATTCTCAAAAAGCTGCTCCATGTACTCAGTGTGCTCTGCAATGTTTCTAAGAGCTTTTGAGTTAGCATTCTTACCTTCCTGACAATAACGTGGATCCATAGGATCATAAGAATTCTCAACGAAGAACCTCTTTACCTCATCTCGAGTAACAGGGTTCATCATGTAATCTCTAATATTACCAAAGTAATTATAACCTTCGTTTAAATACTGTGGTGCTCTTACGACGTTAATAAAAGATTCTACGTAAGGATAGAGAGGATCATTCTCATATCCACGCAGATCCTGGATATTGTTTTCTTTAGTTCCAAGAATCATTTTTATTTTCCTCCTCTTATTTGGATTTTTTACTTATATGCCAACTAGCTTTCCCAAAAAATTATGGGAAGCTGAATAGGTATAACATTTATAAATTCTACGTAAGGATAGAGATAATTATTCTCATATCCACGTAGATCATTGATATCTTTAAGCTCCAAGTACCATTTTTACTTCCTCCTCTTTATTTGATTTACTTATATTCCAGCTAGTTTTCCCATAAATTTATGGGAATGGAAGAGGTATAAATATTTATCAGTATGTCTATCTCTTATTTACTCAATGGAATGTATAATACCAGCATAACGATATTTAGTGCCGATATCATGATTCAGATATTTAGCAAAGTCAAAGAACTCTTGGAAAGCAGATTCTGTTTTAGAAGTTTCTCCTTCAAGTTTCTTCTTCTCTTCTACCATATTCTCTATGAGTTCTATAAGAGATGCATATATAGCAATAAAACGATTTAGATTGTATGTGTTCTTAGTGTATGACTCATTGTCATATGTGTATACTAAGTAATCTTTCACATTATCTTTGAGCTCAATAAATTTTCTTGTTACAAATTCAATAGTTTTCATGTTAGCAGAACTCCTACCAACAAGATTGAGTCTCTCTAGAGCTGATGCTATATCAGAGAATAGAGTAATGAACTGAGTCTTTTGTTCTTTATCCTTGATAGCAATCTGAGCTGGAGTCATATCAGCAAATACATCTTTCTGTAACTGATCAATCTCATCATCTTCTCCAGCATCAGAGACTTCAGAATCATTAGCATCATCTGGATTGCCTGTTCCTTCATCTCCACCTTCTGGAGAATCTTCAGAGTAATCAGGGGCATCATCCTCTACACCTTCACCATTACCTGCTTCAGGATTTTCCTCTTCTCCACCTTCTGGAGAATCAGCGGTGTAATCTGGAGCATCATCTCCTCCTTCTCCACCACCAGCATTAGGAGTATCTTCGTTTCCATCTCCTTCTGGAGAATCAGCAGAGTAATCAGGGGCATCATCTTCACCAGCAGTAGGAGCTGGTGTATCTCCTCCTTCAGGAGTTCCTTCATTACCTGTATCTCCTCCTGGTGTAGCATTAGTATCTGTAGCTACAGGCTCTCCAGCATCAGGAGTTTCTTCATCTCCACCACCTTCTGGAGAATCAGCGGTGTAATCTGGAGCATCATCTCCTCCTTCAGGAGGTGTAGCTGTATCATTTTCAGGAGCAGTAGGTGTTCCATTTCCTCCTTCTGGAGAATTATTAGTAGGTGGAGTATCTTCTGCTGGAGCAGGAGGATCTGGTGTTTTAGGAGGAGCATCTCTATTAGGATCTTTTGAAGGTTCATCTTCAGGATTATCTCCTGTATAATCAGGTGATACCTCCTCTACAGTATCATCATCATTCAAAGGTTGACCATTAACAGATATGGTCTCATTGATAAATCTAAGCTTGTCAAATATACTCAATCTCAGTCACCTTCTTTTTTCGAAATATCAACGTTCTTATCATCCCAATGAAGTTTAATATTCCATTTTAGTCTATCACTCTGATGCTGAAGTTTCTTCTTAATAAGAAGAAGTTCCTTCTCCTTCTTATAGTTCTTAGCAGCACTAGCATCAGCTATATATTTATCAACCATCTTGAGTTCTACATCAAGTTCATCAGCAACCATTTGTCTCTCTTTGGTTCTAATTTTCTTATCCATAGAGAATTTAAAGAGAATAACAAGAGCCGCAAGACCTACATGTATAAATGCTGCTCCACCAATAATACATACCCATTTGATAATCTTACTTACACTAGGAAGAATATCACCACGGATAACTGCTTCTCTATTCTCCATAGACATTGACTTTTCTATAGATCTCTGAAGGAATCTACAAGCACCATCAATGTTACGAGAGATAATCTGTTCTTTATCAGATAAGGAAGAAGCAACACTCATAAGTTTATCAGCAGCAAGTTTAAGATTGGAAGTGATAGATAACTCATTCATAGCAGATAATCTCTGATCTACTACAGTAGAGAATACTGCAATTTCATTCAACTCTTTTATAACATCCTTATCGGTATCCTCATCTTCTGGTGTTGCTTGAGCATCTATGGCCTTTTCAAGTTTAGCCTTACACTCAGAAAGAATAGTTCTGTTAAGATAAAGAGGATCATCATTAGATTCTCTATAGAGTTTAGCTCTATATTCTACAGCTTCTAATACTCTTCTAGGATTCAACAATCCTGGATACTTCACAGTCATCTCTGAAATATACTCAAGATCATCTCCATTCATAGATTCAACCATATCCTGTTCAAGGAGTTTCTCACTGGTATTCGCATCCCACTTGATTGTAGAAACAGCTTCTGCCATAACTTTCAAATCTATTATAGCATTCTTAGCAGTCTCATCGAATTTGAAGTCAAAATTCATATCAAAATCTCCAAATTCATCATCCTTCTTACCAGTGTAATTTTCAGGACGCTTCTCATAAGACTTCTTCTCATCCTCACCACGAAGTCTATCAGAATATTCTTCAAGCTTTTCTATGTTTTTATCTATAGATTTAAGATACTCCTCAAACTTTTTCTTCTTCTCTTCATCAGAGCACTTTTCCATCTTACGATGTACAGAGTCTCTGTGGGCATACCACTTCTTAAGAACTTTATCCATATACTTACGCTCAGCAGTATAGTTGATAGTCTTAAGTGCAATAGCACTAATAATACCAGGAGCTACACCTATGGAGAGAGTTCCTACCCATACTGTGTAATAGAAGACAAGAGAAAGAAAGTTATAAGAGTTATTAATGATATCTTCATCACGATGAACAATGAAGAGAGTGTTAACCAAACTTTTAAGAGCTCCTTCAGTCTTTTTCGGCATAGCCTTGAAAGCCTCTACAGCAGCCTTCCATTTTTCAGAAGCTGATTCCATAACGAAAGCCTCTTCTTTGCTTTTAAACAACTCTTCAAGATCAGTTTTAATCTCACCATCATTTACCATAGTGAGACTCTCTTTAAGAGCTGTAGGATAACTACAATCTGAGAAGAAGCTATTGTTATTTATTACCTGCTCCATAACTTCAAATAGCTTACCATTAGTATCCTTAGGATGCATATCTACAGCAACAAAGTAATCTGTAACTGCTTCTACAATCTGCTGTTCAGTTATAGAAACATTTGCTCTTCTCATAGCATACAAAGTTTCCTCTAGAGCAACTTTGTATTTAGAATCCAAACCAAAGTTGTAAGTGTCAATATAAGAACACAATTCTGCTATAATACAGTTATAGTCCTTATCGAACACTGTGTTTTCTCGAATGAAAGAATCAACACCAAATCTCTTAGAAATAAGATCATGATTGGATATGACTCTACATTCTTCAATGTTTCGATTTAAAGATTCAGTGATTCTATCATAGTATTCTTTACTAGACTCAGAAACATTCTTCACTCCATCACTAAGAATCTGTGAAACATTCTTTGGACTCTTAAGCTGTCCTGTTATCCCTTGTACAACAGAAGTAGCAGTATTTTTTTGTATAGGACTACCATTTTCAAGAACACAATTAAGAACAGTCAACGCTTGTTCAAAACATATAGCTTCATTCTTACTATATGAATTCCACCTCTGAAGACACTCAAGGAGATTGTTGTAGTTGTATTTAGCCTTGAAATTTTCATTTAGCGAATAAGGCTTATCAACAACCGGAGGTGATTGTCTATAATAGACCTCATCAATAGGGATTACTTGCTTCAAGAATATCACTCCTTCCAAATTTACTGTTTTGTAACCATTGTACTTAATAACGGTAATTAAATAAAACACCCACTAGCACTATATGGCTAGCGGGTGTTTGTTGTTGCAAAATCAAAGCATTGCTAATGCATCTTCTTTTTCATTTACGAATCTGTTTCTTAAGCCTACTTTTACAACAGTATAGCTACCGTTAGCCCAATCATTAGGGCTATGGTAATAAGAACCGTTATTATAAGCCTGATCACATTCTTCAACAAGAAAATCATAGATAGCTGATATCATCTTACGATCAAATGCAGAATTATCTATATATGACATATTTGGATAGCCAAGTCTATTACATGCAATAGTGAACAATTCAACCATGTTTCCAGGACCATACTGAACAGATCTAGAGAATAAAACTGCTTTCATTGCAATAGAATGCTTATTTATCTCAAAGTATTTATCTCTAAGAGAAGATGCGGCTGCTTCATAGTAATGATGCATTACATAAGCATCCTGAAGTTCCTGGAATCCATTAGGATCTATATCTCCAATCTCTTTCCAAAGATTTTTAAATTCTTGAGAATTTACAGGAAACTTTCTAAGCTCTCTTGCATAATTAGCTAGTGCATCATTGCTATAATCCTTAGCCCATTCAAGGAAACAATCAACAGCTCCTACATTACTAGCAAACTGATAACTTCCATAAGATACACCACCAAGATCTCCAGAGCCAGAAGATACAGCTCCAGGGTCTCCGTGAGATTCATACTTAGCAGAAAGACTTGCAATTGTAGTTACATCATTGGTTGATGAAGTATTTACTGGATCTTCTTCCTTAGCAGGTTCTGAATTAGTTTCTTGCTGTTCCTTTTCTGCTTCTTTTTGAGCCACATATTCATCAAGATAAGCAATAGCACTTTCTCTTGTATAATACCCAGTATTAACCAAGTATGCAATATCATTCTCAGAGTGACCATGGTTAGGATCAGCAGCAGGTTCTGGATTATCTGGTTGATTTACATAGAAATTAGCTTTACTTATAATTTCAGGAAGCTTATCATAAAGATTATCACCAGGGCAATCATTAGGCATATAATCTCTATGACCCTTAATATGATCAGAATCAATCGGAATACAATAATCCGAACAAATATTAGCAATCAACTTAGCACCAGAAATAATCTGTGCTTCAGTTGGATGTCTATCTTCCATAAAGTCTCCAGAGAAATGAATACCAATAGTATGGTAATTATCTCCTTCACAATGAGCACCTCTTGTCCAATGAGGACGACCTAATTCTACTGTACCATCCTTACGAACAACGTAATGATATCCAATACAAACCCATCCTCTTTCTTGATGCCATCTATTGATTTCAACAGCATCAGGATCACAATCATAGCCACATCCAGTATGATGAATAACTATTCCATCAGTGGAAGGTCTGTTCTGAAGATCATCATAATCATAATAGAGAAGCTTGTCTACAATATTAATTCTTTCCATCTTTATTCAAACCTCCATTCAATCCCTGAGCTGCTTTTCCGATCAGTTGATTTGTTGCAGCTGTAAGTTCTTTACTAATGATATTCTTAACAATAGGATCTGAAATTACTGTTTCAACTTTGTTAAGAGTAGGATTATTGCTATTGCTTAGATAATCTGTTATCTGCTTCAATACAGCATCAGATACCTTCTTAGTAAACTCTTCAGTCATTGTTTGCTTATGAATTGTTTCGTTAGCAACACGACCTATGTAACCTACTAAACCAGCACCAAGGGTAGTCTGAATCTCACTTCCAGCACCCAAAGCAATAGACAGAATAAGAGCAATAACCAATCCAAATCCTACTATCATATCCGTAGTGATAGTGTTGATTTTCATTGTAATCACCTCCCTTCTTATATTATTTTGTCCAAACTGATTGACAAGAGGGTAAACTAATGTAAGGGAGGAATTTATAGATGGCACTTCCAATAAAACAACAGAGGAAGAGGTATTTCAATACCAAGCCTCTAAGGGTTGATAACTTCATAAAGGTGAATAATCTTCAACCTGTTACATCACCTATAGTCTTCAGTAGGTCTGCTAATGGAATGCATGCTAATCCTGATGGACTTCTTTCTCATGAAATCTTTGGAATAACACAATACGACAGAGCAAATACCTTTTCCTATATAAATCTTGGAAAAGGAAATCATTTTCTGTCTCCTTTATTCTATAAGATTCTTGTAAAGCTTGATGGTAAAATTGCAGATGTAATAGCAGGATTCAAGACTTTCTCTATCAAGAATGGAGATCTAGTTCCAGATGAAAATGGAGGAACAGGACTCAAATGGCTCTATAAGAACTTCAAGAGTCTGAAATTCAAAAGCACTGGTGCAGAATCAAGAGAATACTTTATGAAGTTCATAAAGAGATTTGAAGATCGAATGTGGGTATCTGATTATGTAGTAATACCTGCGTACTACAGAGACATCAATTCTGATGATGCTAATAATGGAGGAATTGGTGTTGGAGAGATAAACAAGATGTATACTCAACTTTTGGTTGCATCTAACTCTTTAGCCGAATCATCTGAATATGGAATCTCTATGGGTGATACAGTAGCAGCCAGAATTCAGATTATTCTTGTTCAGATATTTGACTGGATTATAGGAGAGGTTACAGGTAAGCTTGGTATTATCAATAGAGCTGTAATCTCAAAGTCAACAGATATGTCAGCACGTGTAGTTCTTTCTGCTCCTAATTTGAAAGTAGAAAATATTGACGATATGATCGTTGATATAGACCACTGTGCAGCTCCAATGGCTGCTTTACTAGCGAACTTCTTTCCGTATGTGATGTTCTGGTTGAGAAACTTCTTCCAGGTAGAGTTTTCTGATTATCAGAATAATAGCTTCATGGGAGATGGTAATATTATACAAGTAAAAGTTAAAGATCCTCAAGTCTCTTTCTCAGACGAGAAGATTAAAGAGGAGATTGACAGATTCATCCATGGTTATGCTTCTCGCTTAAGACTTATAGAAGTTCCTACTGAGCCATTTAAGTATCAAGGGAAAACTCGTAAGTCTACTTATATGCAGTTCAAAGGTTATCAAGTAACAGAAGAAGAATATGCTAAAGGAGATGTAACCACTTTCCCTATGCAGGAAAGATATCTTACTTGGTGTGATCTTTTCTACATGGCACTATGCGATGTTACTAAGGATAAGATGGTATTAATCACTCGTTACCCTATTGATAGCTGTTACAACCAGTTCCCTTCTAAGGTGAATGTGTATTCAACAAAGAAGACCGAACCTATGGTTGTAAATGGTAAGTTCTATAAGAATTATCCTTATATTAGAGATGATCTTATAGGAACTAATACTACTAATCTTTTCATAGATACTCTTGGTATTAGTAACGTATATCTGAAATCTATTGTTGGAGACTATAAGAGCAGCTCACATCACCGTTGTAGTCTTCATTAACAAAAACCTACTTAACTGCGGGAAAGTCTTACAAAGTCTCATAATAACCAAACTAGAGTGAATAGTATGAAGACTCTAGTGGCGAGTAGTAACGGACTCGGTATGGTGAAATCATTATGAGATGACTAATCAAACGCATCCAAGCTCCTTAGAGAAGAGGAGAAGGTTCACAGACTATCGAAAGCTAAGCCCTCTGGGTGAAAATAAGGTATCCTGAAATAGATACACGAAGCGAGTAGAGTAGCGAAAGCGAAAGAGTAGGTATTCATCAAAATCTATCTTAAGCATAACCTAACAATAGAGGTGATAAATATGTTTAAGATAATTGACCATCCATCCATTAAACCTAATACATATGCTGTAGATGAATATGGTACTGTGAAAAACATAAACACAGGCAAGATTCTAAAACCGTATTTAAATAGTGCTGGATATTGGTTTATAGGTTTACAGACTCCTGATGGAAGAAGAAAACAGTTTGGAGTTTATAGACTCGTTGCATTGTGTCATGTACCTAACCCTGATCCAGAACACTTTAACACAGTAAATCACATTTATGGAGTTAAGTGCACAAATTACTATAAACATCTTGAGTGGTGCACAAATGACTACAACTTGGATTATCGTTACAAGCCTGATGGTTCTATAATCATCCCTATAAATGGAATGGTTAGAACTGAATTAAAGAATCAAGGTTACTGTACTAAGGGTGAAGCAAATGGAATGGTTAAATGGACTGAAGATCAGGTTGAATTGATGTGTAAAATGGTCGCCAATGGCTCTGACTACGGAGAAGCATTAGCTGCTGCTGGTATTGAAGTTAATTTGACTACCAGAGCGAATTTATCTCATATAGTTAAAGGACATAGGTGGAGAC
>CAYYEN010000025.1:0-14336 GCA_964470795.1 uncultured Spirochaetaceae bacterium
CTTATTAAATAAGCAGTTCTTTAATTATTTAACGAATAATTAAATAACATAACAGTATGCGAAAATGAAAGATAGTGACGAGATAAAGAAAACTTTTGAAGAGTTAATAAAACTAAGAGGTGAATTATCTGATGCTATTTATAACGAAAATGAGCAATTAGAAAAGAATCAAGAGGCTTGGAAAAATTTAGGTAAAGAGCTAAGAGATAATTATATAACTGTTCAAGAGAAAATTTTAGAATTATTAAAGAAGAATGCTAATGAAGAACTAGAAGTATCAAAAAATAAATATAAAGCATTAGAAGAGCAAGAAAATAAATATCTTGAAAATTTAACAAAGTCTATAGAAAAACAACGCCAATTAAGAGAAAGACAGAGAAGTTTTGAACAACTTGCTGAGAAAGAGGGGCGTCTAGCTCTAATGCAAAGAGATACCTCTGGTTCAAACGTCGTTTCTCAAAGAGAGTTACAAAAAGACATTTCTTCAACAAAAGAAAATATGATGGATAAAGAAATCGACACATTAGTTTCTAATATGAAAGAGATGTACCAAACACAAAAAGAAGCTAGAGAGCTTGAAATTCAATATATAGAAAACATGATTGAAACTACCGATTGGATGAGCAAAGTTAATGATGTTATGAACACAATTACTTCTAAGGAAGATTTAATTGGTTGGTTTATGGATTATGACTCTAGCATAAAAGAAATGTCTGTTGAACAGGTTGAAAAATATGTGGAAGAAATTACAACCCATTATGACAACACTCAAAAATATTTAGCTTTAGCGGCCGCAAAAGGAACAGAGGATATTAAAGCAAATATGGATGAAGTTTTTAGAATTATTTCTGAATTGGGAATAGATACTGAAATGGCAAGACAGGCAGTTGAAGCTGGAATTGCTATAAAAGAAGAAACTATTCAAAAAGCTCAAGAGGCTTTGGAAGATGCTAAGAAAAACTTACTTGAAGCACAAACCCAAAGTGAAGAGTATAAGTTGGCTTGGATAGAGGCTCAAGAGGCGGCCGCAAAAGCTGGCATTAATTCAGCAAAAATTGTAGCTCAAGCTTTGGAAGAATTGAGTAAAAAAGCAGAAGAGTTTTCAATAAGAAACGCAATATATGCTGTAAATGCTATGGCAAAACTTAGTGGTGTTGACTTAACCAATGATTCCCAAGTTCAGGATTTTGCTAATAAAAATAATCTTGTAAAAGAAGGAAAATATGTTGATGGACTTGGTGGTGCTATTGCGGCGGCAAAGGGACAACCATTTACACCAACTGTTGAAAAGAAAATTACTTATTCATTAAAAGCTATTCCTAGATTTCCGGGGATGCCTCAACAAGTTATAAAACAAGATTTTAAAGATGAAGAAGAGGCTAAGAAAAGAGAAGAGTATTATAAATCCAGAGGATATTCAACAAGTATCAAGCAGTATAAAAAAGGTGGAAAAGTTGACTATACTGGACTAGCTTGGGTTGATGGAACCAAAGAGCAGCCAGAGGCATTTTTAAACTCTAAAGATGTAAAAAATATTGAGAATTTAACACAAGCTATTAGTAAGCCGGGGCTATTTAATAGTCAAAAGTTTAATGATTTATTAAGCAGAAATCCTTTTGAATCTTTTAAAACCGTTTCAAAGTATTCTCCAGCGGTTGCTGACGAAAAGGTTATAAATTCTAAAATAGAAAATCACATTAATATAGAGGTAAAAGAAATGAAAAATGATTATGATGTAGAACAAATGTTAAATGTTATAGAAAAAAGAATTTATGAGGCGACAAAACCAATCGGCGGTAACGTATTTCTAAAATAGGAGGTAGTAATGATAACAAGATTTAAGTTTGACAATTTTGATTCAAAAGACTTAAATCTCTTAGTAACAAGTAGTGGTAGTAGATTTGATAAAGATCTACTACCACCAATTATAAACCATACTTCTGAACTTCCTGAAATGGATGGGCAACATTATTGGGGACAAACTTTTGGAGTTAGAGAGATTACTCTAAATATAGCCTTTAGTAATTTAAAAGAAGAAGATTGGAGATTATTAAGTGATTTATTTTCAACAAGTGAGCCAAAAGAGCTTATTTTATACGATTTACCATATAAGACATATTTAGTAAAATTAAAAGATAAACCAGATTTTAAATATTTATGTTTTAGAGAAGGTGGACAAAGAATTTATAAGGGCGAAGGGCAATTAACATTTGTTAGTTTTTCACCGTATGGATTTATAAAAAATAAGTATTTAGTTGCGGCGGCTGATAATTATAAAGTATCTCCAGAGAATTTAATAAAAAAATACTACAATATTGAAAATAATGATGGTAAAATATGGAGCGGCGGCTATCCAACCTATGAACAAGTAAAGAATGGTGGACTATATTTTAACAACAATAATTTAATAGAATTTGATAAATATTGGGATGATTTACCTCTATGGGCGAATAGCAGTAGATTATTAACTACTCCAACATTGTGCAATGATAGACAACTTATTTTCTGCCCGCAAATCAGTAGAATAAGCAATATTAATATGGATAAAGGTTTTGATGGTGAGAATGTATCTATTGGAAGTAGATTGTTGTGTTACAATCCCGGCGATATAGATATGAATTTTAATTTAAAATTTAGATTGAAAAATACTGAAGTTGAAAGATATCAAATTAGAAAATTTAATGTTCATAAAATTAGTATTGTTGATGCTATTGAAATTCTTGGGTTTAAATGTTTTGACACTAATGATGAAAAATACTATAAGTATGGTAAGAAATATTTAAAAATGATTAGAGAAAAAACCATCGTTCATAATTTAAATAGTTATAATGTTGGTGAACTTGTTAATTTAGACACTCATCCAGATTACATCTATTTTATAGAACCAATTCCTATGGATAAGTTAGGTGAATTTATAAAAGTATTTTATCTTCAAAATTACAAAAAAGGTTATGAATTTGATTTAGAATATGCTGAAAGTGTAGCTCAAGAGTATAAGAGCCTAATAAGTAAAACTAAAAATACAAAAGACAAAATAAAAATATACTACCAATATTTAAGAACCCACATTTTGGAGAAATATTCAACTAGACAAATTTTTAATAATATTACTTTTGAAAGCTTTGTTATATTTTATCTATGGAATTTAAATGAGTTTACTCCAAGTTTTGAAAATGGAGTTGAATTTAACTTAGATGTATATCCACCATATATTCCTAGTAATTTTATAGAGTTAGAAAATATTGCTGAAAAAGATATTTTTATAGATACAGATAAACAAATGATTTATAATAAAGATATCGTAGAAACCCAAAATTCTTTTAGAATTGAGAATAAACCACTAATAAACACGATAGTCGCCGGCGAAATGTTTAAATTAGATATTGGTTGGACTATGGTGGAGATATTGCCAGTAGTTGATAATATTGAGAGTAATAACAATTGGAGTAGAGCTTCTAGCTTTTTCTGGGGATGGTCTGGAGAAAATCAGGAAAAGCAAAAAATTTATGACTATATTTATAATTATGCTTTGGAACAATTTGAGATTTTATATAATAGACCATATGAAAATATTATTAATGATAAAATTTATGATAGCTTTAGTAACCAATTATTATACACTTTGGAGATAAAGCGACAATTAAACTTTTTTGAATTAATTCAAAATAGTTGGAAGTTGAATAAAAATTCTTATATAGATGGAACAATTGAAGAATGGTTTTTCAATGCTTCTAACTATATTTGGGATTTATTTCCGCCAGCTTTTTATAGTAATGTAGAGTTTGTAAAAGAAATCAAAATAGATTATACTCCACAGGTATTTTAGGGAGGGAAAAATGTTAAAAAGAAAAAACTATGAACTTAGTTTATGGGAAACTATTTCTATTAGTGGAGAGAAGAAGGAAGAGAAGATATTAATAATATCTTCTCATTCTATGGATTATGAAGGGGCGGCCGCAAATATAAAATTAACTAGAAGAATAAATGGGTCTAATTCTCTAGAGTTTGAAATACCTACAAAGATTTTAAATAAAACAACTGGAATAATTGAAAATAATATTTTTACAGAGAGACTTTTCAATGAACAGAAAATAAAATTAAAACTAGAAGAGCATAATCAAGTTGAATGGTTTGAATTTTACATAAAAGAAATAAATAAACAGAGAGTTTTTAAAGGGCACAATTTATTTGTTAAGTGTCAAGATAGTAATATAGATGAACTTAGTAGAAATGGCTATGGAATAACTTTTAATAATAGTCTTTCAAATAGTGTTGAAGAGATAGGAACATTTACAGAAACGATTTTAAAAGACAGTCAATGGCAATACTCTCCAGAACTTAATGTTTGCGATTTTGCTGAAAAAAACTTAGAAAGGTTATACAAAATACCATTATCTCAATTTAGTTCAAATTTAAAAATAAAGAAAGTAAATTATGAAATCCCAAATAGAAAATTAACAAATATTTTTTCAAATATTGAAAGAAAACTATTAATTTCTGATGATTTAGCTAGAAAAGAAGAGTGGTTTTGGTTTGGTAGTGACGAAAGCAACACCATTCCATTTACAAAAGAAGAAGTTGTATTAAATAGCTCTAAGGAAGAGTATCTATATATACCATATTCTCAATTAGAATATGTTTATGCCGGCGGGCAAATAAAGAAACAAAACAATAAATTACTAATGCAACCAATAAAAAGATTAAAAACAGATTTTCTGCAGGTTTTCTATTTCCCAAATGGTGTAAATTTTAATTCAGATAATGAGCCTGACGACTATGACACTCACTATATTTTAGAGATTGAAGACTTACCAACATTGGAATTTTATTGTGATGGATTCTTTTCAATAGAGAATGATGATGAAGTTGTAAACATGGTAAATAAAGTAGTAATTTCAGAAAGAAGTGAGTTTAATAAAGAATTAAATAGTTTCGCAACTGTTTACAACACTAAGGCGAGCGATATAAAGGAGCTAATATTAAACGAAGAATTCACTCAACTTTCGGATGAAGAATTAAATAAGTTTAAAATATGTTCAATAAAAGAAACTGATTTTATTTTACCAAAATTAGCTAAAAACTTAATACAAAATGGAAAGAATTTTCAAGATGCTAGTGGTTGGTGCTCAAAAGAAAAGGAAAATAGAAAAACTGTTTATATGGAAATGACCCCAGAAAAAGAGACTAGATTGATATTAGAAAGTGATTATCAATTATTTGAAGAAAAGAGCACTTATATAAACTTTGGAATGGTTTCTCAAAATTATACTATTAAAAAAGATACTATATATGCTTTTAGATTAGACGCTGTTGATGAAAATATTGGTGAGATTATTGTAACTATTAGTGCCGGCGGGTTAGATTCAAATGGTAACTATAATTTTTCTGGCTTTCCAATAGTTTTCACATATTATGGAAACAATTCAACGCTTTTAATTAAATCTAGTATCAATATTGAAAATCCTTATTTTTCATTAAGAGTAGGTAAACAAAAACTTAAAATTAAATCTATAGAATTTTTTGAAGCTTTCACCAAAGGAAAAGATTTAAACGAAACTTCTCCATTTGAAAAAACAGGAAGGAGATTGTTTTTAGATCAACCGTGGGTATTTGAAAGTTCTTTTGTCGATGTAGTTAGAGATTATGATATTAATTATCTTTTAAGAGAAGAAGATATTACAAATGGAGAAATTTTTTCACATAATTCTTATTTTATTCAAGGTTTAAAAAAAGATAATGAAATTATTCCTATTTTTAAAGAAATTAATTATGAAGAAATATTAGATTACCCAGAACAAGAATATGAAATAATTACAGAGAAATTACAATTATCAGCTTGTAAGTTTTACAAAGATTTAAAATGTAGTAAAACTAATTCTAATTGTTATTTTGAATTTAATGGTGAATGCCCTTATCGTTTTCAGTCTGAAAAACATCCAAGAAAAATTAGGACATTAGAACAATCAAAATCAAACCGATTTAATTTGGTTCAAGAATGCTCAAAGAAGTTTGATGTTTTCCCGATATTTAAAATAGAGCACGATAAAAGCGGCCGCATTTTAAAAGAAGATGGAATAGAAGTTAAAAAAGTATTTTTTATGAAAGAAAAGAACTTAGAAAACTACTATGGCTTTACATATGATAAAAATTTAAATAGTATTGAACAAACAATTATTTCAAATGAGATTACAACTAAACTTTATGTTGAAGATTTAGATTCTAATATAATGGAAAATGGTATTTGTACAATTAAAACAGCCGAAGATAATATTTCTAAGGATAGTAATATTTTTAACTTTGATTACTATATATCTAAGGGTTTGCTCAATTCAATTGATGTTAATATAGATTTCTATGGAAATGAAGAAAAAGTTGGTTATTTAAAAAATATGGGAAATCTAAACACTTCTTATGATAATTTAACTTTTAAAATCAATTCTATTCAAAAAGAAATAATTGAGATTAAAGCCGAAACAGATGTCTTAATTCTTTCAATAGATACCTCCTTAGAGGAAATTAAGAAACTAAAAACATCTTTAGAAAGCTATCAAGATAATGTAAATAGTTCGGCTTATAAGAACTTATTTGAAAAGCTCTTAGCTCAAGAAAATATTTTAATAGGAGCTATAGGAGAATTGTTTATTAAAAACACTATTTATTATGATATTGTTGACAAAATAATTAAATCTCCCATTACACCATATGGTTTTTGGTTGTATATTGAATCTTTTGGAACATGGGAAACTTTTAAAAAAGAATTAAATAACTATAGAAAAGTTGGAAAAATTGGAACTTATAATGAATTAAAAACACAAAATGAGACTCTATTAAAAGAAAGGGCGGCTATCCTAAAAGAGATTAATAATCTAAGTATAGAAATGTTTAAAAAATATGAACCATTTATAAAAGAAGGAATTTGGAGTGATAATAACTTTACTTCAAACAATGCTTATTACTATGGAGCATTAAATGTTTTAAAAAATTCTTCCTATCCAAAAGTTGAATATCAATTTAACGTAGAGAACATAGGAATTTTAGATGGGTTTTCTAATTATGAGTTTCAAATTGGACAGATAACAAATGTAGTTGATAAAGAATTATTTGGAAATAAAAAAATGTTTGTAATAGTTTCAGAAATAGAAGAAAATATTTCTTATCCAAAAGAAACTAGAATAAAAGTTCAAAATTACAAAACTAAATTATCAAATATATTTGAAACTGTTAGTGCAATGGTGCAAAGTGTTCAATTAAATGAACAGGTTTATAAGAGGGCGGCGGCATTTAGTCCCAATAAAACTTTAAATCAGAACGTACTTCAAAACACACTCTTAAATAACGAATTAACATTATTATCTACACCGAAAGATAATTTAAAAATAAATGAAAAAGGTACTGAAGGTGTTAATAATACTAACTCTACGCAAAAATATAAACAAAATGGCGAAGGAATATTCTTTAGTGAAGATGGTGGAGAAAGTTGGAATAATGCTATTGGACCAAAGGGAATTAATGCTGAATATTTAAAATTTGGGCAAATTGATGTTGGTAGAATTTCTTTAGTAGATAGTGATTATCTATATTTTAATTGGGATAAAACTGGAATTACAGCTTATAAAGATCCAATATTATTTGAGGACCCTAGCGAAAGAGCATCAAAAGCTTTATTAGATTATGCAAGATTTAATAAATTTGGATTAACTTTAGTTGAAAGTGGTCTTACTAGATTAAGGGCTGGATATGAATTTAAACCAATGCCGGGCGGCGAAGTAATCACTAAAGACTCTAAGATTGGTTTCTTTCTCTATAATTGGAAAGGTGAGCCTATTTTTTCAACTAATACTGTTAATGGCGATAGAGATGACTCTGCAAGGATTTCATTAGCTGGTGAAATATTTGTTGCTGATAAAATTGCCACAATAAGACCAGAGAGTTGGTCGTATTATGTTGATGGAACAACAATTCAACGCTTAGATTCTGTAACATTTAATAAAATGGAAAATTTTTCAGAACATATTTATGGCACCAATATATTAAATTCAATAAATAAAGATAATTCTGAAACTTTTAATAGTTTTTATTCTAATGAAAACAACTTAAAATTAAATACACCTCAGGTTTTTGATATTGTTTTAGGAACATCCAGTTATAACACATTAACAGTATCTATAACTGAAATTCCAATTTGGGATATAAGTATTGAACTTTCTTTTTTTAAAAGAACAATTTATAAATTCTCTACTTTTTTATCTGAAGATAGCTCTACCGCAGGAGAAAGTATGGAATTATTTCTAGTAAAAGAAGCTAGCTCGTGGTATTATTTCAATTACAATCAACAAATAAGAAAAGTAAAGGGACAAAATGGAGTTCCGATATTGGTTAATAATCCCGCTCATCTTCCTAAAAAACAAATAGGGTTGTATTTAGATTTTAATAATGAAACAAATAATTATAATAGCATTAATGATGAAAATGAGGCTTATGAATATGAAAGTGGTGCATTTTTCTACTATAATATAGAGGAGTATAGTCCAGAAGATAGCGGATATTCCGAGACTAATGATATTGGAGTTTTTATAAATAATCAGGTTACAGATAGTGTTTTCAATAATCAAGTGCCGGCGGGCTATGCCGAAAGAATTTTCTGTTGTGCAAAAAAGGATACAATTGGATACAAAAATATTTTTACAATTTTAAATACTGGAGAGCTGTTTATTGGAGGTAAAATTATAGAAAACACTTCAAGTTCAGCATTAAGTGAACTTGATAATTTCATTAAAATTGATGAAGCTGACGGTGACGTAATTAGTCTTAGTGAAGATGGAATTAAAATCGGTGGTAAAAGCATCGAAGAAGGAATATATGAAAAACTATCTGGACAAATAACAGCTTTACAAACAATAGTTGAAAATTCTGGTTTAATAAAACATAACCATAGCTTGAGTGGTGTTCCTGTTGGTCCAACTAAAAATGGAACAATTTTAACTTCCAATGGTACGATACAAGGCATCTCGGCTTATTTTGTAGATCCAAATAATGGCACTCTATTTACATCCAGAATTACTATAGAGCAATTTAAGTTACTTTTAGACAATATGGAATTTAAAATTAAACAGGGTTCTTATACTGGGGAGACAGGTAGTGGAACAGGAACTGTTTCTGGTGGCGAACCACAGGGTTATTTTGTAGAGGGGGATTAAAATGTTTAAGTATTATTATCCTATTCAAGGAATAAATTATAGCTCTAATATCCCCGGAAACCACTCTCATTCTCCTACTGATAGTGTTGATATTAGTATAGGTAAATACACTCCTATCTATGCTGTTGCTGATGGTGTTGTTGTTGACGCAACTTTTGCTGATGTCAACGATGATAATTCGAGTATGTATTCACCATATGTAAATGATACTGGAAATCGTGTTGTGTATAGAATAACTTCAATATGCGACATAAAAGATACTTTTATCACTTGTATGCATTTAGCTTACCCTACGGCACAATATCCTCAAAAGGTGTATGTTGGAAGTATTATAAAAAAGGGACAATTAATTGGATATGTTGGTTCAAGTGGTAGCTCAACTGGCTATCACTTGCATATTCAAATAAGGAGAGACTTCTGGTGGTCTAGAGTTTATGTAAATTGGAATTATAATTTACCAAATCCTCAATATCGAGTTTCATCAGCGAACAAATTAAGTTTTCATCAATATACTCAACAGTTGTTTAGATACTTAATGCCACAATTTTTAGAAGAAGAACCATCCTTAGATGAGAATAATATTAGAATTTTAGGAACTTGTGCAATAAAAGAGGCTCAGTCCTTAGGTTTAATAGGTATGCAAGAAGCTATTGGTGTTATTTATAATAGAATGAAGTCAATTTCTTTTGCTGGAACTACGGCATATGAAATAGTTTCGGCTTACAATCAGTTTAGTGTTTACTATGAGAACAAAACTTTGTTTGACTCTGGCGGATACACTATCGATCAATTAAATTCAATAAACGCTGGACTTGTTCCATTTATAGAAGGACTTTTAGGTGGAACAATCACGTTAACAAATTCAAATGGATGGGCGGCCGGCTATAACTCTAAAATAGCTTCAGCCTTTTACTTTCGCTCTGATATTTTAGTATCAAAAGATTATTTATATACAAGACAAAACGGTGCTTTTAGGCATCATTATAATGGAATAGGGATGTGGGGTTAAAATGACGATAAAAAGAATGGAGCTTTTCGATTTGGTAGAAGTTCTTAAGAAGATGAAAACCATAGAATGTAAATCAATCCAGATAAAATACAATATAATAAAATTTGAAAAAATTTTAAAAGCCGAAATGGAAATCGCAAATGAACAATTAGGTGAAATTTCACAAGCTTATGGAGAAAGAGATAGCAATGGTGAATTAATTTTTAATGAAGGCGGCGGAGTAAAGATTGATAAGAAGAACACTATCCCAGCTCAAGAGGCTGTGGAAGAGTTTTACGGATGCGTTTTACAAATACCGGATTTTTATTTTTCTTTGGAAGAATTAGAGATTTTCAATTTGGATTGGGCAGAAGTTGAAGTATTATATAAATTTATAAAATAAAAAAGAGTGTGGATTTAATTCCACACTCTTTTTTAGAAGCATTTTACATTCTCTAATGCTTTTTTTTGACGCTCTTTATTAATATAAGCCCACCCAATACAAATAGCGTCAGCCTCATCTGTCAAAACGTCGATTTCATATAGATTGAAGACTTTCTGCTTAGCTTTGGTTTTCAATATAGATGAATGTTTTCCAGTTATACCTAATATACTTCGCCACGTTGAACAATAAAGAAGTAGGTATTTTATATTATTTTCAAAAAAATAATTAACTAAAACACCCTGTAAAGACGCTAATTGTTTAAAAGTTACTATACCCTTATTAGCTTCAAACATTATACCATCTTTAGATTCTTGAAGTTGTATATCTTCAAGAACAACGAAATCAATCTCAAAATTTTCAATTAAAGAGGCAATTAAATATTTTGTTTTACTTATTCTTTCATGGTAATTATCATCTTTACAATTAAAATGCCCATATCTTAAAAGATTATCATTCTCAAATACCGCCCAACCAGTAATTCTAGTTGAATTGTCTAGTGATAATAATCGCTCGCCGGCTTTTACCGGCAAATCATCTATTTTATATTTCTTCTTTGGCTGACTATTGCAGGTAACACACTCCAACTTCTTTTTTCTTCTCAATTGTTTGAATGAATATTCAACAGTATGCCCGAATGGACACTCCAAAATTAATGGAGTGTCCAAATTAACATATGTGGTTGATTTTAATATCCAATCTGAAAAGTTGTCTTTTAAGAATTCTTCAACTTCTTTAATTGTTATTTTCAAAGTCCTACACCCCCGTAGAACCAAACCCGCCTTCCGCTCTGTCAGTTTCGTTCAATTTTTCTATATTAGTTAGGTTCATATAGGGAACTTTTGCTGGTACTAATTGTGCCACTTTTTGTCCTGCTTTTATTGAAATAACTTCATCACCAATATTATCAATAATTATTCCAACTTCACCTCTATATATTGAGTCTATGGTACCAAGCTGAACTCTACATTTTGTTTTTAAAGTTATTCCAGACTTTGGACGAGCTTGTAGTTCGTAACCCAAAGGTAATTGGAAAGCTAATCCTAATTTAATTAAAACTGTATCCTTTGGTTGAACATCTACATCTTCTAAAGCAAAAACATCAACTCCAGAATCGCCGAGATGAGCATATTCTGGCATTTTTGCTCTCTCATCTAAGATTTTAACACCAACGTCAATCGATGGTATTGGATTTTCATTAAAATCAGTAAGACCATCTTTTATGAAGTTTAAAAGTGAAAAAATAAATTCCTTTTTTTGTTTAGTTAAAAGTTCTGTTTCTTTACATTCTTCCAATAGGTCATCGATAAATCCAATGGTTTCTGCTGTATCTTCAGCTTTTGTACCCATTATTTCAAAGTTGTTTTTTAAATTCTCTTTAAAAGATTTGTCGTTAAGTATATTTTCAGTTGCTTTTATTAACTCTTCTTTAATTTCTGAAAACTGCTTTTCCGGCATATCTAATAGTTCCATTAGAGACCCAGCCGCTGATCCCGTTATTGTTTTTAATTTTTCAAATAAATCCATTTTTATATCTCCTTTATGTTTAATTCTTTTAATATAGCTTCTATTACTGGGACAACAATACTATTGCCCGCCATAGTATATAGTGAACTATTACTTATTTTATTTTTTGATAATTTATCACAATCTTCTTCGGTAAAACCCATAAGCTTAAAACACATTTTTGGGGTCAATCCCCCCATAATATCCATCCATAGCTATTATTGGAAAATTTCCACCACCCTTACCCATCGCCGCACAAAGAGTGGGAATGTGTCGGTTTTGTGAAAAGCGAACTCCAGATTGTCTTACACTTATAACGCTTTTGTTAAAACTAATAACACCTTCTGTTTTAACTTCTTCGCCATTTATTACTTTTTCAATAAGTTGCTTTTGTCTATTGGTACATTCTCTTGTTTCGTTAATACATAGTAAATCCCACCAACTTCTTTTATCATCGCCAATAGGAAATTTAAAATTATCCTTATTCAAGTCTTTTCTTATACTAACGACAAAAACTCTTTTCCTATTCTGAGGAATAAAATCTACGGCATTTATTACTTGCCAATAATTATTATAACCTATATTTTCTAAAGATAAGAGCATTACATTAAACTCTTTGGAAAATTTCTTTGGTAAATTATCAACGTTTTCCATAATTAGAATTTTAGGATTTGCCTTTTCAATTATTTTTAGAGCATCAAAAAATAAAAGACCTCTTTCATCTTCAATACCTAATTTATTTCCAGCAATACTAAAAGATTGACATGGTGGAGAATAAAATAGTAAATCTGTTTGTTTGATGTTCTCTAGATTAACTTTGGCTATATCTCCTAAATTCTTACTTTCTGGCTCATCGTGTATTAAACTATAGGCTTTTGAAGTTTTCCCATCAATTTCACAATAATTTATTAGTTCAAAATCAATATGTAAATTCTTTAGAGCTCTTTCATACGCTCCAATCCCAGAGAACAATGATGTTACTTTCAATCTTAAATCTCCTTTATGTTTAATTGTTTTAATATTTCTCTAACGTCATCTGGTAATTCCTCGCCATTTAAAATAGAAAACTCCACTTCATCTTTTTGATTCTTATCTAATTGTCGATATTGTTCTAACAACATCTCTAATAAAGTCTCTTTCTTTTCCATTTATATTATCACCATCCTTTATAATATAATTATAACATATTTCTCACTAAAAGTCAATATAATAAGGTATCAATTTTTTACAATCACTTTTCCACAGCGTAAAAAGCTCTTTATTGCTTTCAATAAACTTTTCAACAAGCAATAAAGACTCACTTTTTTCATTCTTTATAAAATCGAAAAAACAAAAATATTCTTTTTTCCAACCCCATTGTTGTAATAACTTTAATATATAATATTCTTCTTTAAAGGCGTTTTGTATGTTTTTAAATGGATCTGTAAAGCTTGCGTTTCCATTAAGTATTTTAGATAAACACAAAACTTTCGTCATGTGTAAAACAAAATTATTTATATCTCTACTATTTTCAAAACTTTGAGGTGTTTTATAAGTTATTTTCTCATTAATGTATTTCATGACAAAACTCTTATCATAGTTAAAATTAACAATTAGTTTATTTTTAGAAAGGAATACGTTTTTTAGCATCTCAACCATAATCTCTTCATTATCAACAAATAAAGAATGAAAAAAATGTAAATTATGCCCATCACTCTCAAGTTTATTTAATATTTCAACATTTTCAATTGAAGAGATTGGATTTCTATCCATAATAAAAACTCTAAGTTTATCTTTTGAGTAATGAGAGAAATCTTTATTTTCCAATCTTATTAAATTAGATTTTTCATAATACTCAAATTTTTTCATTAATTCTTCATCTTTATATATTAATTTATTATTTAAGTAAATTTTAAAGTCTGCCGGCGTATCGCACATCTCCGCCGGCAAAGACTTAAAATCTTTAAAGTAGCCATATCCATAGTATTCTACATTATTTCTACTTAGGATATCATCTCTAAATTTTAAATTCTTTGTTTCCTTGAAAAGATAAATCTTTTCATCTGTTATGTTATTTAATTATTCGTTAAATAATTAAAGAACTGCTTATTTAATAAGCTATAAAGGCTAACAGAATCCTCTTGCAACTATATTACAAGCCGCATTAATATCTCGATCCAATTCCAAACCACAACTACACTTATAAACCCTATCTTTTAATGTC
>CAYYEN010000026.1:0-14301 GCA_964470795.1 uncultured Spirochaetaceae bacterium
CTGTTAGATTATTTGTTCTATTCATCTATGAAGGTGATATGGAACACATATACTAATACTAATGAATATCAAATTTATATTGAACTGTAATGTCTTTATTTGTATTTAAAGCATATGTTTTCCATAGTATTAAACTTAACTATTGTATATACTGAGCTACAACTTGACCATTGTTATTGTATATGATATTATCTTCAATATTATAGCCACCATTACCAACACTTATTAATTTAATATAATCTAATGATTTAATGTTATTAATGTATGTAATGTTTTCTATGATATCAGATTTTATAGTCAAATCATCATCAAATAACTATGTACTAAACACATTACCTTCGAATGAACATATAAACTCAACTTCTTTAGATATTATAACATTGTTGTTTTTAATTATTTTATTAATTCCAATTAATTCTAATTGTGATGGATTTTTATGCTATATATTCTAATTAGGAACAGTGATAGTACGTGTAATAGGATACACGTTGTGTGCTTTCTATGAATTAGCTATTGTTTTATAAACCATAAATCAATTAATACTATAAAACAACTTGTACGTGAAGCTATGTATCTGCTTGTTTAATTACAGGTTCTGATAATTTTGCTATAGCTAATAGCTATTTATTATCATTATATAATCCAATAGTAGTCGGACATGTATATATATCACTTGTATTACTATTGTCTTGATGTTTTTTAATCCATGTACTATTGTTTGAAGCATTAAAACTCTAATTAGTCAATCTACAAAAGAAAGTTTTTGAATTAAATATCTATTGTTTTTGAATTATTACAGGTGTGATAGACTATATAGATAATGCTGTATCATCAGAATATAATAATATAATACCAAGCTAAGCAAATAATAGACCTTTAAACTTTGTACCATCACCAATAGTAGTTTGATTATTTGTATTAAATAATAAAGCACAATTACTACGATACATGGGGTTAAGATCATAATTAAGTTGAGGTGAAATATTTTCTATCGGTGTAGCATAAAGATTAGTACTACTGTGTTTAATATTAAAATCATCAATTTTAATTCTATCGCCGATAACTGTATTTGTAAAAGATATTACTACTATATGTTTAGCCTATTTTGAAAAACTATCTGTTATAACGGGAATCCATGGCTATGTTGAACCAACATCGTTCCTTAAAAGTGATTGAATGGCTGCATATTTTAAATCATCGGGTGATGTAGATGAAGCTGTATATGAAGTTGCAAACACTGTATTATTATATTCATACTAATATACATCAGTGTCACCAATTTGTGTGGGTGAAATCGCACTTATGCCAAAATTTAAATTTGTATTGTATTCTTTTGATATATTAGTAACTATATCTTTTGTTGAATCAAAAGGTTTATAAAATTTATTATCGGTTGAAGTTGACTGTATAATATTTGTTGTAGCCATTAATTAAGATCTCCTGTAGTAGTATTTCCTTTTATAATGTTAAGTTTATATAAAGCTAAAACACCTGTTTCAATACCCTATATTGTCATCTATATTATATAATTACCTGATGAACGAGGTGTTAAAACAACCTAATATGCTGCTGGTGTTGTCAATTGATTGCCGGTAATTGTAATTGAATTTAATCCACCACCATCAGAAGTTCTATATTCAACCTTTGAAAATGGATTTCCAGTTTTAGAAAAGTCAAAATTAAAAATATAATTCTCAGAAAATGAAGGTGATGTAGTTGGTGTAATAGTTTTATTTGTGGTGATAAGGTTTATTGAATCTTGTTTTAAACCATCAATAATAATACTGTATAGTACAGGGTTTTGGTTATCACTATAAACCGTGTAAAGTTTACTTTTCATCATCAACTTTCCATTAATAACTGGCTATAATATCGGATAGTTTTGTGCATTAGTTGTAGTGATTACATTATAGTCAATCTAATCATCTGCTATAGCAAACTTTGTTATTTTAAATGAATCAACACCAGAAGCAAGTTTTTGTCTACCCTATTTGGTAATGATCCCTTGAACTACTATGGATCCATTAAGTGATTTCATATGAGCCATAAATTTTTATATCTCCTTTATATATATTAAATTTTAATATTAGTAATAGATAATTGTTGTTTTTCATCTACTATCATTTTCTTCTATGGTGTTTTAAAAGTTGTTTTAACTTTACCATCATTATTAGTAATAAAATAAGTTAAGTAACTTGAAGGGTTTAAATTAATATTATCGATAACACCGACATAAGTCATTATTTTTCTATATGTTACCGCATCTATATTATTTGAACTAAATGGTTTATCATATACATTTATTTTTGTATACAATGAAGTAGGTATTTTAAATGATAGTGGTGGTATATAAGTTAAAGGTGTACATTTTATATTGTTTATCTTTAATTGATGTATTTTTAAGCTATTATCAAGTAAGTTTTGTACTGTTTTAACATTAGTACATAGCTTAACATTTGTCATGAACTATATCTATGGAATACGGTTACGAGTAAATATATCATTATCTAATATTAAACCATATTTAACCTATAAATTATATGGTATAAATGCTTTAATTGTCTTATATAATGAATTATCAAGCTACTAATAAAACCTTGTCATTTGTTCAAATGATGGTCTATCACCCTATTGTAAATAATTACTGTAATAAGATCTTTTATACTACTAAAGTTTCTTATATGTGTATGATTTACTCTAATTGTCTAATAGATTCTATATCTGATTCTAATATTCAATAATTAAATTTGAATTAATACTATTACTATATAATGTTCCTATTAATATATTAGGTTTATTAAATAATTTCTATGTTTGTTGTGTATTAACAGTTAAATCATTTAAACTATTCTGTTGTAGCTAATAATGTTTAGTAAGTGCGTTGGCTGTAGCAAATATGGTTGAATACTGTATTGATTCGAAATCACCGATGTTATATATGTATTCACCATTATTACCATATGTAATAGTAACTGTATCTGAACTAATTATTTCAGGTTCTATCTGATTATAATCGTATAAAACTAAAGTATTCTATCTTGACTATATAATGTTTGAACCTTTAGCTAATATCTACTATGTATTCTAATTTAATGTTTTAGGTATTTTAATTGAATCCAGGAACACACCAGGTTTAAATTCAATTGATTGTAAGGTTTGTCCAGGATTATTATCAATTTGCTTTATTAACATACCTTTCTAATAAATTCTTACTACAATATTATTATTATCATTAATAAATATATGTACCATATACGGTATCTTAGGTTTAAAGCTATAATATGAGAATTGATCAATGATTTTTGATATACTATTATCTTTTACTCTAAAGTAAATAAATATTGATTCAATAGGTTGAGTACTAATTAGTTCAAGTTGATTATCTGTATTATAATAAGGTTTAACAACTGACACTGTTGTTGTATTACTAACATTACCTTTTCGCCACTATAAAACTTGCATTAAATCTGATGTATATCCATAAATATTTAATATTTGCTATATAGCTTTTTTTGTACCTTTAGCCTTTAATAACATAGGCATATTTGATATTAAACGAGATAATAAAATTTTATTATACTGTTGATTAGATACTACTTCTTCGTTTTGTTTTAAAAACCTTTCATTGAGCTACTATACAGGAAAACTAAGCTAATATTGAAATCCAAAGTTTCTTAATAAATCTTTTAAATAATTCTAATTATAGTGCTATAGTTCACCCTACATAATACCAGTAACTTGTTTAATTGAATTAATTACTGACCAGTACTAATCATAAGTGTCACCGATTAAATTTACCATTGTAACTAAATCTTGATTTCGTTGATCATAATAAATAGTCTATGGTATAAAGTGTTTTAACGAGTGTATGTTTTTCTGATCATATACTTTAGCTATTTTACTTTTTTGATTATACCATTCTATAAATAATTCATCTTCTATATTAATTAAACCGTTGATATTATCGCCAGTCTTTGATATAATCTATTCAAAACAACCTCTCTAAAAGGTATTAAATTCTTTAATTACAGTATTAAACTTTGAGTTAATATTATCAACCAGGTTTAATTCTGATATCTATTTATATTTGTTTACAAAAGCATTTAATCTACTTATATATGTACCAAAATGTATAAATTTTGATGGATCAGTATAATCATAATATATAGTCTAATTTATAAATGATTTTATTAAGTGTGGTTTAAATGATGATAATCCTATCAACTAATTAAATGTTATATTCTATAAGGTCTATGATTCATTATTAACATTAAATTTATTAGCGGGCTATAATGATATTAAATCTGATAAATTTGTTTGTTTGTTGTGTGTAACAACTATAGTCTATATCTATGGTATGTGCTTTGTAATGTATAGCTATATCTACTGACCAACCTCTAATCTTGTTTTATTTTTAAATCTTAATACATAGTACTATTTAAAAAAGTTAAACTTAAGATCTTCTACTATCTATAGATTATTAACTGATTTTACAACTACTCTTATGTTTGTTTTATTTGTTTTATAATATGTCTAAAATGTTTTAATTAAATCTAAATCTATAGTCTATCCGATAAACACACATTTACACTACTAATTATTGGTAGATAAAGTCTATATTTTTAATTTATCAGTATAAACTTTATTTTGCTATAACTTATAATACTATACAACATATGTACCAACACCGTAACCATTAGAATTTAATAAATCAGTAATATTAAACTACTATGTGTTTATTTCAATTAAACTATTATTATTTATCTTGGCTATAATCATTGATTATTTTATCTCCATGTACATGTATATTATCAATTACTGACAATTCAATGTTTCTTATCTAAAGTTTAATAATCTAATATCTGTGATCAGTAACTAATTTATTCCATGTTTCATTTAAGTTAAAGGATAAAATTGTATTACCTTGAAACTTTTTATTAATAAGAGTAGTAACTTTAACCCAACCATTGTTTAAATTTTCTGTAGTAATATTATAGTCTGCGAATGTTTCTTTATATGAATTACCACCATGATTATAATACCTCTTGTGTTGAGTTCTATAAGTTAAGAATTGACCATATTTATTAAACATAAAATTAAACTACTAATGATTTTTATTAGGTTTAAGTATTTTATTAGATGCTTTATAGCCACCATGATTATAATAAATCTACTATGTATCATTATAAATTTCTTCGTTTGATAAATCATGATAATTTTTACATGGATTATACTATTCTCTGATATCAACTGCAGTCTAAAGTGAATTAATTGTTATATCATGTGAGTAAGCACTATTGTTATAGTAGTAAGATGGTGATATAAACGCTGCTTTATAAAGGTTTTGTGGTAATATTACACCTATATTTTGATTTGATTTTAATTCTTTAATGTCTTGAATACCATTAAATGGATAAACTAAAACCTAAAACATATTATAATCCATTGTATCTGATGATTCAAGAAAACCTGAACCTGGATTATTATATTTTGTTTTTGATGATGTTGCTGTTGAATGTATGTCACAATGTTTAGTTTTTAGTCTAATCTAACACTATACTTTATACATACCAACCTAATTCATAAATCCATATTCTTTGTTTGGTGAATTCTATGAATATATTAAACTATATATATTACTGAGTTGTGATTGATTAAAAACTAAATCTTGTTGTTGTTCAATTGTTTTATTTCTATATAGTGTTGAAACACTACTATCACTGTTTTGATGTGATTGGGTATAAACACCTCTTATATCCTATACTAACTAATTTAAAATTAAACTATTATAAAAGCCTAATTTATCCTATAGTCTATAATACTATGCGTTTATGTTTTTTAATGTTTTCTAATCATACACTGTTTTAAAATATTTTGAATTTTCATTATAATAGTTTGGTGTTTTAGTCTGATTTACCCCTGATTTTGATATATAACCACCCATATTATGTAATAAACTCTAATCAGTCTAATTATGTGACACGAGTATTTTTTTAATGTTACTAGCTCTAACCTATAAAGCCACCCTCTACATATTTCTAACACATGGATAAACCGCTTGTTTTGAATGAATTGATTTTGTATAAGGTTTACTCTTATCAAATATTGAAACCTGTTTCTATAAATAAATATTTAAAACACCATCATTATCTATGTCTATCTATGTTTGTATAAAGTCCTTGGGAGGTATTACTGACTCCCAACCATATAAACTTTGATCTATATATCTATACATAGTATTTGGTGGCTATATTACCTGTAATGTAAACTTTGAATTATTATAATCGTCTTTAATTGTATAATTCTAATTAATAAAACTTATAATTTGTAATAACTTACTACCTTTTATATTACTCTATGGATATTTATAAAAACTACTACTCCAAAACTGTTTTAAAACATGATCTGAACTATAAAATATAGGTCTATAAACTAATGTAGTGTTCTAAACAACGAACTATGGTACTATAGTCTTATCCTATATAACTTTACCATCAGGATTAATTTTAAACTACGGTAATTTATACTTGTCTTTAATATAGTTTGAACTTGTAACAATGTTATTATAGCTGTTTAAATTATTAAAATAATTATCAGTAATTATTTGATAGTTCTTCTAATTTGTAAATAACAATTTATAAATCTAAAAATACTACTACTAACTTAACTATATAGTTTTAATATACTATAAAAGCTACTATACACTCCCAAGCATTGGTAGTGGTGATAGCTAATTAAAGGTTTCTGTTGGTTTAGAATTAATAGGTTTAAAATTCATATTTTAACTTTATAAATCCTTGGTTTAAATAATTTAAGTTCATGTTCAGAATTAAAAATAAAACCTAACTAAACATTAGTCTACTACTATAAATTTATAATTTTTTTGAACTATTTAAGCTATGTACTGTTTGTTGATTCTATATATTGTGTGTGATCTGTTACGTCGTTTATATTGATATACATTTCAATGTCATTAGCTAAAGTTTTATATAGGAAACTTATACACACCTAAGTCTTTGTTTTAACAGGTTTAAACCAGAATTTTGTTGGTGTGTTATTTATATCATTAATAAAATAAGGTGTTATCATAATACCAGGTGTTTTATCAATATCATCATATATAAAGCTACATCTACATTTGTTATAGTATATATCATAAGGTTTATATTCATCAAAAAACTATATAGTACTGAACTGATTATGTGATAATATATACTATTTATAGCTATTAGATAGTGAGTGTGTGCCCTGTATATGTGTTTCCCACTATGCTGTATCAATATCATAAATTCCTGTTATTTTATCATTGATCTTAGATTTGATATAATCTAAACACTATATTCTTGTATCAGAATCTATTTTGTTAAGGTTCTATTTAATAATATTATAAACCTACATCTTATTATTAGATGGATTATAAAATAAAGTACTTAACTTATTAATCTACTTTGTATTATTAAACAACTTTAAAATAATCCATTATCTAAATGATTCTATCATTGATTTTTAATTCGATTTTATATTTTCTATTGGCTTTAAACTGACTCATATCTAATGTAAAATAATTCATATTACCATTAGAATTAATTCTTGTATATTCCGAGTGCTATATTATCTATAAATGTTTTATCTAAGTTACGTCGTATATTGAATAAGTAGCTTTCACTGTTGTGTCTAATAGTGTAACTGGGTCTATTAGCTATGCTTCTTTATTTGTTGACCATTGTTTAACATAAACCTTTGGTATATATCTTAATTTAAATTTAATTATCTATCTTTTATCATATGACGGTTTAATGTTCTATACGTCAACTATATATTCGTTTATATCAAATATTAAATTAGTGTTTTCATCATTAACAACATACTAATAATCATTAATATAGTACACATATCTTGGATATAATGGTGTTGATGTATTGGATGAATAACAATAAATTGTTCCTATATCTATAGTCTAATCTTTATGTTTAATTAAAAAACCATTATCAGTATTACAATCACTTGGTATTTCAAATTCAAATGAATCATATAAATGTTTATATTGTATAGTATTCTAAACTGAAACCTATGTATTATAATCACCACCTAATTGGATCCACTAATTATATGTAGTTCTATTTTTCCAACTGGAACCTATATAATTATCAGCTATAGATATTCCACCTGACCATTGATTAGTGATTGGGTATAATGATACTGTAAACTAATCTGTTTTTAAATCACCATAAGATGAATATAGTCTTAAAGATTTTGTATCATATTGAAAATTAACATTATAAGGTTTACTTATAAGGATCCTTGTTATATCATTATCATTACTTTTTAACTATAGTTGGGGGTTACCTCCTGTATTTCTAAATGGATAGTTTTTATATATTGTGTTTGAAAACTAAACTGGTATTGTATATATCATTAAATTACACTCCCTTTGATATCTGACTATGGAAACTTTAACTAAAATATTGATGGACTGTGACTTGTAAAGTATTTACCATTGGATAAAGCCTACTACATTGGATAAGTAACATTAGAATAGTCACCACCATATTTATTAATAAACTTTAGCTATACAACGTTTAGTATACCATTAATAGCCATGATTTTATTTCTTAACAAATCAACATCTATATATGAACCTATTGAATAGTTCTATATGTTCATAAATTCACTTATTAACTACATTGTTTTATATAATAATTCACGTTTTGAAAAGTCACTTTGTGTAGCTATAGTAAACTAACAACCTACATTAATAATATAAGCATCTTTAATTTTAATGAAATCACCTAACATTCTATTATTAGATAAGTACTATCCTATATTAATCTTTACTTGATCCACCGTGTTACATAGTTTCTTTTCATTATCATAAGATAAAACATATAGCTAAATATCATTTGAAGTTTGATTCTTTTTAATATAAGATTTATCAACACTACCATACTATGCGGGCATTAAGTTTATTGCTGACTAATAGTCCTATCTTGTAACTAATCTATGTTGTGAATTAATAGTAGCTAAAGTATTTTGTTTAATTGACTATAGTGACTATATACCACCACCACCTGACGAGGGGTGTGTATTACTAACACTCAAGCTTTCTAATAATTCATTATACACCTATAAACTACCATACTAATTATTATAATGATTAAAATTAATAATATTGTTTATCATATCTGATGCTATAGAAACTTGGTTTGAAACTAAATATTTAATTGTTAAAGTAGTATCGTATGGAACCTATCCATAGCTATTACTTAATAACAACTTTGATGGTGTAACTATCTAATCATAATCATATTTATAAAAAGATTCTAATAGGCTTGTATTAACATCATTTTTCCTTTCTTTTGAACCAAAATATAAAAATGTATTATCCTAACCATCAACTAATTTTTTAAACCTTTTATTGGTTTTTCTTCGTTTAAATGCTCTAATTTTACCCTTATATTCAATATCATAGTCTGTGACAGTATTGTTGGCAAGATTTAAAACCTAACTCCATACATTACCATTTGAGTCTGTTACACTATTGATTTTAACTATATTTTTATCTGGTAAATATATCTTAACATTATCTTTTAATGAATCATTTAAAGTAATCTATATTGTCTTCTATACAGTAGAGTAACCATAAACATTTTTTCTTATTATAAACGCGCCTGTTTGATCTATTTTAATTGGTAAAACCTAATCATTAGGTGTAATATCTTTAAAATTAATTGAATTTAATACAGTAAATGTAGAATTAGGAACAACTGTTGAATTTACAATTGTTCCTGGCAATAATATCGGTGCGTATGATAAATCAGGATGATTGTTTAATGATGGTAATACCATCTAAAACCTTAAAGGAACTGCTGCTGGTGTGGCTGTTCTTATTCTATATCCATATGTCTGAGCAATATTATAGATAGATTCTTTTTTTGTAGCATAATACAATATAGACTATTTTGTTTGGTTATCAATATAAAAGTTTAATACGTCACCAACATATGATATTAACTATAAGATAATCATAGCTGGGCTGGCTGGTGAAAAGTCATTAAATGAATCGGGGTAATAATACTTTGTATAATCTACCAACTTTTTTAATGTTGTATCAAAATCTCTATTTAAATATCTAATCTATTTTTTATTGTTATCAATCACCTATATTCATCTCCAAAAAAATAACATCCCACTTCTAATCAACTTTAAATTTAATATTGATTATAAGTTTGTTATTGTCTCTCTATATCTATGTTTTAACCTAATTGATCTATGGAATCCATTTCTTAATCTATTTCTATAATGAATTAGATGGATCACTGTTGTTCTAAAACAAATAAGTATTTAAATTTATACCGAACTAACAATTATTAGATAATATTCTCTATCCTTTATTAGTAGATAATAAATTTAATAGTTTTCCCCTAGCATTCTATTGTTTATCGTTTACTGGGTTAAACAAGCCATTATTTGTTCTTTGGAATGGATATCCAACCGAATTAATGATTTTAACTACCATTGCCTTGAATCTTTGATAAACCCTTTGTTAAGAAGTTTGGTAGTTGTTCGATATTATCTAACACTGATGATCCGCCGTTTTGTAATGGATCAATATTCTAATTGACTGTAGCTCTTATGTTTGGTGTCATCTTTGTTGACTATAAACCTACATCCTATAACATTAGGTCTTGATGTCCATGTTTCTGTTTAAGTAGCTCAATTCTACTTGTAGGTTTAGGATTATTGTTAATTAAGTTCTTAACTTTTCTTGTTGACTCAGTTACTGCACCATTGTTTTGATACAATGTTTGTAATATCTCATTAATACCACTTTGATCAAAATACTATTGAACTGCTTCAATAATAATCTACTTTAACTATGTTCTTGCTGATTTTTTCATGAAAAAATCTCCTTTTTCCTTTATTATGTGTTATTTTATTTAATTAAATTTTGTAAATGTAATAAATCCAACCCCTCCCGAGTTAGAAAAAGCTGGTACTGGAGGAATGAAAGGAGACGACATTATAATATCATTATGAAACGTGTTTATAAGTTTGTACCAGCTCTATTCAAAATCTAAACTTTTAATATCAAGCTATGTTTTATTAATAGTACTAATAATTGGTATTGGTGAATATATTGAAACAGTACCATTGGTAGTGTTTAATATAGTATAAAGTTTAATCTGATATAATAACTATGAATACCAAGCATTTAAACCATTTTTAGCTGTATTCATTAACATATCAGTAATAATATTACAATTTAACATTTTAAAAGTATATATACCAGATAATGGATCAGTAATACCTGTTGTTGGAATTACGCCACTATAGCTACATAAGACCTATAAATTCTGTTGTATATATGTTTGAACCTAATTAATAATAATATTATGTACTGATTCATGATCTGTTTTTTTATTAATTTTATTTATAATATTGGTTGATAGCTATAAACTTTTAATCATAATTATGATGAGACACCTACTGTTTTTGTTGTATGTGGTGCTCCTGTAAATGGACACACAGGAATTGAACAAAAACCTGGTGTTGTTCCATCCTATATACCATTAATTGTAGTAGCTCCATTTAATTCAATCTTTGGTGCGTCTATTTTAACACCTGAACTATTTACTGTAATAGAATTCTATCCAACTTTAATAATTACTTCTTGAGCCTATATATTAACATTATTACTTGTAACAAATATATTTTCATTTGATGATAGTACTAAATTTACCTTTGAATATAACTATGTATTACTGATTATTGAATTAACTAATAGTCTATCACTTTGTATTATTATGTTACTACCTTTTAAGTTTTTCTATCCATACTAATCATCGGATGAAACCTATAATGGATCTACATCTACTTTGTTATTAATTAATTTTATTTGTGAATTACCATTATTAATTATTATATTCTAATTATAATTTTCATCAATATTATCATGTGAAAGTTTAATATGATTATTATACCTACCTGATATTATTACGTCACCTTGTGTATACTATGGTGTCTATATGTTATTATCAACTATAAACGTCTAATCTATAACTTTTTGATCCTATGTTGCTTGCTATTCTTGTTTGTCCTACTAATTGGGATATGATATACCTATAAATGAATTATTATTTCTTGAATTTAATATGTTTAAAATACCAAAATAATAATACTGATCAAATATCATACCGTCTTTTGGATCAGCAGCTATAGATGGATGTTCTGAACATAGTACTATCTATCCAACTACAGGTATAGTAAAACATGATGAATTTCTTGGTATCATAACTTTTAGATTCTATTGTCGCTAATCTGTCTATGTATATAATAGTCTACATAAAATAGCTCCTGGTTGATGAACTTCATAATAAGGTTCACCTACATTAGCCTATGTTAAAACTTTTATTACCTATCCCAACTATACTTCATAAAACTACTAACTACGTAGATATTTACTTATATTACTTAGTAAGTTTTGTTGTGTTAAAAGTGAATAACCCCTAAAAGGTCCTTTAGGTGTGTTTGTATTAATAATTGAATGTGATTCTATTTTTCTCATATTAAATTAATTATTAACCACCTACTATTTTTTTTGCTTCAGCAACTTGCTATGTTTTAAACCTTCTTGACTATTTCAAGATTGGTTCAATCTATTTATTAGCTTGCTAAATCAAATGTTTTCGCTACTACTATGATAAACCACCCTATGAACCCTAAACAACTGTAAGTTTTTGATCCATTAACTTTGTAGCAGTCTTTGATAAATTAATCAATAACTAATCATTTTTCACCATTAAACCTAAATAATTAGCTATCTATGGTGATAAAATTTGTACGTCAGTAATATTCTATACTAAATCTGTTACTAATTTAATAGACTATTTAATATCATGTCTATTCTAACGTGAATTTAAAACAACCTATTTAAACAACTATTCTAAACTATAGTTCTCAAATAGCTTTACATCTTGTGGATCTGACATAAATTTAAAATATCTCCTATTTTTTTTTATAGTAAACCTACTATATTTGATTATTTTTAAATCTATAATAATGGATAGCCATTTTTCTTAAAATGTTTTGTACTGTATTAATACTTGTATTAGATTTAATTGCGATGTCTTGTATTAAGTTCTTTTTATTAATCTATTCAATATCATTAATGTTCTACATTGTCTATACAACAACATTTGTTACTTGTAGCTACTATTGTCTTTTAATTTTAGGTATAATCTATGATTTTAAGTACTTAATAAGCTATTCAATAGTATTCTATATAATTACTTGATTCTTAATTTTTTTTTCTTGATTTTCCCAATAATCATAACTACACTACTATAAAAGGTTTATCTCTATACCATTTAATGAAATTTCATTTAAGCTTTTAAACTTCTAATTATGTTTTATGGTTTTATCCAACTGTGTTAAAACATAGTTTCTTGCTATAGTTGTGAAAAATGAAAACGCACGCCCTTTCTAATCATTAAATAAACTCAATTTATCTGTCATTTTTGTTAAACACTACTACTATATGATTTTTGAGTTTTGGATCCTCTACTATATCTTATACTTCACAACTTGTGATTGAGCAACACGTCTAAACGCTGGGTATATATACTCCTAATATATACGTTGTTTTTTATGACTATCTGTCTAATTATTATATTCTAAAATTTTATCTTGAACAAGTTTCCCAAAATATATGTTTTTTTTCTTTTTAACTGTTATCGGTTTTGTCGTCATTTGATTTTACCACCTAATTTAAAAAATAATTTTCAAGCTACTAAATTGTTAAAGCCAAAAGATAAAATGTCTTTCCAACCTCATCATGAGACTAAAAAGCTCCTATTTTATCAACCTATTTCATAATCTATACTGTTTTTATTATCTTAGCGTGTACTTTAAATAAAGCCTATTCATGTTTGAGACGAGCTTTAATTTGTATAAATAATAAATATAATAAAAACAAATTAACAATACCAAAAAAATATATCATAATTTTTTTTACTCCTTTATAATGTTATAAACCTGTTCTACTTGCCAAATTCTTGATCAATCATGTTATGAATCAGCTATTCAAATGAAATATCATATTCCCATCCTATAGATTTAATTTTAGATGCGTCACCCCTTAATACCTAGACCTAGCAGGGTCTCATGAATTTTGGGTTTATTTTAATATAGTCTTCCCAATTCTTAATATCAACATATTCAAAAGCTATCTTAAGAAAGTCCTTAACTGAATGAGTCTAACCTGTTGCAACTACATAATCATCAGGGTTATCTTGTTGAAGC
>CAYYEN010000027.1:0-14161 GCA_964470795.1 uncultured Spirochaetaceae bacterium
TAAATCATTAGCCCAGGTGTCTTCCATTCCTGTTTCTCTAAGAACGTCATATGTTCTTTCACGCATCTCGTTTTCAAAGCTATAAATCATACTCATAATAATTACCTCCTATAGTAATATGATTATATTATCAACTCATCTCTATAGTATATAACGAACTTTCTTTTTAATCTCAAATTCTGTCATATATTATAGAGATGAGTGTAGAATTCTACACATTGGTTAACTTCTAAATAACATGTGCTAATCACACATAATGAAAGAAAGGAAGAATTAAGATGTCAACTAAAATGAATAAGTATGAACAAAATTTTGTTGTTGAAGAGAAGGAAGAAAAGCGTCTCGATATTTGGGATGTATTGCCACCTAGATTACAGAAGAGAGAGGGAGAAGATAAGAAAGCTTATAATAAGCGAATCCACTCTGAATTCTTATGGATAACTTCTGTTGAAAATATTGATTGGCAGAGTTTACAAGTCACAGTAGATGATATTGATGACATAAAGAAAGCTACAAAGGTGTTAGGTATACAGTTAGAAGATGATGATGTACTAAGATTTGAAAATGGTTATACCGAAGAATTGAATGTTAAATGTAGTGGCTTACAGGCTATTGCTATATTATACTACATGGATAGGAGGGAAGATTAATACACAGAAAAACTTAAGAGATGTTAAGAAGCATATAAAGGAGGTAAATTATGGCAACTACAGAAGCTCCAATGCTTAATCTTCGTATGGAGTATCCTAGGTCAGATAAGTATGAGTATGAGGCTCGTCTGGTAAGACTTAACCTTGATGAAGAAGCTGAGAGAGATCTTGCTCGTGGTAAAGGTTTTCTTATTAAAGAACCTCAAGATGTTAAAAAGGTTTTGAAGGATATTGATGGTATTTGTTCTACCAGATATGGTAGAACGCTTCAAGATCCTAAAGCTTATGAGGATCGTTATTCTTGTAAGTGTGGTCATTTGAAGGGAAGAAACAATCGTTATATTCTCTGTCCAAAGTGTCACCATGAATGTGTGTTCATTGGTGATGACTTTGAGATATTCGGATATATCCCTATTCATGATTACACAATCATCCATCCAAATTTGTATAAGGCTATCTCTGCTTACTTTGGTTATGCTACCATGGAGGCAATGATTGAGCCTAGTGTTAAATACGATAAGGATGGTATGCCTGTTGTAGTATCTGATGAAGAAGAACTCAAGGGTATAGACAAACGTATCAAAAAGAGAAAAATGAAACGGACGTATGCTAAGAAGAGAGCTAAGATAGATCAGACATATCAAGGAATTGGTATGATTGGATTCTGTGAGAAGTTTGATGAAATTCTTGAATACTTCAAGAAGAAGAACAAGAATCGGAAGATTGGATATTACAATGATATCATTGAGAATAGAGATAAGATCTTTATTCATCATATTCCGGTATTTACTACGTTACTGCGACCATATAAGGTAGAGGGTAAGCATCTCATCTTTGAAGAGACTAACTCTATTCTTAATATGATGGCAAAGCTTGCAGGAAGATTGAATGACAATGGTACATTCATAACTGATAACTACAAGTATAAGTCTTCTCTGTTATGGGATCTTCAGGATAGATACAATCGTCTGTATAAGATTATAGAGAAGATCCTCTCTTCTAAGAGAGGAACTATTCGTATGCTTATTGGTGGACGTTGTGACTTCACAAGTCGTTTAGTAATAACTCCAGATCCTACTCTGCATACGGATGAGATTAAAGTAAGTTATTTCTCACTGGTGGAGCTGCTTCAGCAGACTATTATCAACGTATTGGCTAAGACATTCAACTTACCATACGCTGATGCATATAATCAGTGGTTTAGAGCTCAGTTAGTGATAGACCCTCAGGTTGTTATGATTATTAATAATCTGATTGAAAGAGGTACAAAATTTGGACGCGGAATACCTATAGTAATAAATCGTAATCGACGTAAGTTGGGTTCGTTATACTGGTAACAGTGTGACGCATACATTCTTGAATTGTCTGGGACGATTTCAATACCTGAGGTACTACAACGTGGGATGAAAATCCGAGCGTGAAAGTTGAGGAAACTCAGAAAGAAACCTAAGGTTGACCTATGCTGAAATAAAAGCCTGTGAGTTGCCACAGGTGCTAAGGGTTATTAACAAGAATCTATCAGCATCTAAGCTAGCCTAGTCTATAAAAGACTGACTAGAAAGTTCAACGATCATCCAGGTGGTAATGGCCTGGTTAGGAGAAATCCGAAGTGGGAATGGGCCCTCTTAAGAGAGGGTTTGAGATATGATCTGAATAATATTGCCAACAATAAACTATGGTTCCGTGTTAGCTATGAAGTGTGTGGGTATGGTTGAATCCTACACTATGTCTGTACCTTTGACGATTCTTAGGACTTTAGCCGCAGATCAACTTAAGAGGTCCACGTATATGGTAACATGTGCGTGAAAAAACCACGTGAATTCGACTGGGACACGCTAAAGCTCATAGTGCCTTGTTCTGTATAAGAACGGGCTGGGAAACCAGAAACAAATCTATGAGATGGCCTATGCTGAAATAAAAGCCTATGAGTTATCATAGGTGCTAAGGGTTGTAAGTCAATGCGTAATCAGCAGCCAAGCCTTGTTAAAGGAAGGTTCGACGGGCATGTACCCTAAAGTGTTTGTAGGGTTAGTGCGTGGCTCCTATATAGAAATTATAGGATGTGAGGTGCCCTTGTATCCTGTTATAATGACAGGGAAGTTCATAAGAGAACTGTATAGAGAGTAGCGTCTCTATGCGAAAGTACGTTCGACGGCGATTGTTTAAATCTGTTATATATCACCAACAACGAGTTCTGGGAAGCTGCGTTTGAGTCTATCTGTCCTCGTAACTGTATGATTATCTCTCCTAATGATGGTCTATTCGATAACAACTTTAATGTATTTAAGGACATTCTCATCAACAGTAATGGATTAGTACAGCTCAGTAGGGATAAGTATACACCACAGCAGCTACAAAAAATTAAGGACTTTAAAATAAAGCATAATAGTTAATATGCTTATCATTATATGAAAGGAGTGTTATAAATGTCTAATGCTGAGAATGTAGCAAAATTGGTTAGATTAATCAATGTTTCTATTGCATCTCTGAATAGAAGTCGTGTCCGTGTTGCTAATATAGTACTGGATAATGATATGACAGAATTTGATGCTAATGAAGCTATTGAGGCTACCAAGAAGAAACTTGATGCATCTAATATTAGAGCTAAGCTTGCTGAGGAGTTCCGTAACGGTAAACTCACAAATGTTATCAAGCTGAAGAAGAATTAAGAGTCAGATAATATTGTTAGTTAGACCCCATGGCTGTATTGGCCATGGGGTTTATCTATATACGTTTATCCATGAAGATGATAGAATTGAAAGGAGAAAAGATTATGATTTTATTAGAAAATGTGGAAAAGAATAGCTATGTTGAAGTTGCTAAGGTTTCTCAGATTACAGAGGATTACTATTCCTCTGATGGTACTAAGAAAGCAATAACTCTTAAGTTATTCACAAATGAAGATCAGACCAGTTTACCTGTTACTAAAAAGCGTACATTGCTTGAAGCAGATTTTGGTGATGGTGATGATCGTATCTTCGTTCAGCTTAGTGCAAATGCTCTTTTGCGTTTGGCTCATGATTTGAATGAGTATATTAAGAAATCAGAAGCGAAGGAAGGATAAAATTATGATAGGAGATAAGCATTCTTTAATAGCAGGAGCAGCTAGACCTTTTGGAATGAAACCTATATTCGAGGATGCCAATAATATGCCAAGTATAGGAGAACACGTCTATGTGCCTAACAGTGTAACTGGGAAATATGAGTATCTTAAATGTGTATTCATCAAGCAGGATGATTCTCTTATATCACAGGATGTAATTATGTATCATGTATTCTTTGCATCTCCTGATGAAAAGGATAATGATAAGTTAGATCCTCAATGTGTTCCTTACTATACTATTCGTACTTATGGTAGGAATATCAATAAAGAAAGTATGTAATGAAAAATCCCTCCTTGACACACAGATAAGATAGTGTTAAGGAGGGATTACTATGATTGAAGGTTATCGCAAACAAAGCGATGAAGAAATAAAAAGAAATTTGATTCAAATAGGGACTAAGAGAGATTTGCAGAAACATCTGCATATCTCTCTGTGTGTTCCTGATACAAGTTTTGCTTTTTCTTTAGGTGTAGAATATATAACTAACTGGATTCTTAAAGGATTCTATGATGACTTCTTTAAGTCTATTTATGTGGATGGTACTAATATCATTCATGATTATAGAAACAAGAGTCAAAATGATTTCATAAAGATTCAGAAACCAGCATTGGCTATAAAGCCTGAATTAGATCAGTCTTTTAATAGAGATGATCTTGATATTGGTCTTGGAGGAACTACTACTTACATGAGTCGTAAGATGTATGAAGAAAGTTTCTTTAAGGATATCAGCAAGAATTTATTTCTTGCTATGGATATGCAGCTTATGCTTATAAAGAATAGATACATGATCAAAGTTAATGGTAAACCGATGGGAATTCATTTATGGGAATTCTGTAAACAACGCTTCTGGTCTAAGCTTACAAGAGGAGAGTATGTAGATATGGATTTCCATATTCCTACTGAACTTCTTATAGCTCTTGCTAAGGATGTAGGATTTGAGGTTTCTGAAGAAGCTAGACGAATAAGAGATCTTGATACATTCATGGTGTATATGAATAAGTATTCATCTTATCCTATTGCATATAAATGGAGACAATCTAAGGGTGGATTAGAGTTCTTCATACGAGTACCTGACCAGTATGTGCATACTAAGATTGGTGAGGTTCAGATGCGAGAAGGAGATAAGCAAGGTCATACAGATGATGATTACATAGTTGCTTTTGAAACAGAAGTAAGAATCCCTGTTCCTAAATCATTTGCTTATATTTCTTCTAAGATTAGAGACAAGATCTATTCCTATGAAACTAATAAGGATATCAATATCTATCAATTTGAACTTAACAGTATTCCTGTTAAGAATGATAGTGGATGGCCTCACTATATTAGTTTTGATTGGAAAGAGGATGAAGAATCCTATAAGAAGAAAAATGATCTCTCTATTCCTTTATATGAAACTCTTATGCAAGTTCATCATGGTAGACTTATTGAATTGATTCGTCATACTGTACAGAGATACATATCTCCTAACAAGTTCATGGATATTAAGCTCTATACTGAAGGAACCAAAGAGTATAAAGATTTTGAGATTGATTGGAAATCTCTTACAATTAAATCAAAGTGGTTACCTACCAGAGTAACACATATTGCAATCTATATTGATACCACTTATATCAATCAAATAGCAAGTGAAGAAGGAAAGTTTGATATAACACGCATGGAAGATGCAGGTAAAGGAAGAGATCTCTATGCTGGTGTTGACTATGGTAAAAAGAGAGGACTATTTTGAATCCATATTTAGAGAAATATTGAACACAAGAAAAGAGAGTAGGCAAATGCCTACTCTCTATTTCAAATGCTCAATCACTTATTTCGTTTTTATTAGGTAAAGAACCAGAATGTGGAAGCTGTACCAGCACCAAAGTTGAAGCTAATATCATAAGATACAGGGCAAGCTACAGATATATCAACAGCAACGTCAGCAATAAGACCAACCTTGACGTCAAGGTCATAAGTAATGTCCTGATTAATTCCAATAGCTCCTGTGAAATCAAATGCTATTTCATTAGGAGTTACAGAAAGAACAGGAGTTACATCGAAGTTTACATTCTGTAAGAGAAGAACCTGTGAAGTAACTTCAAATGCAACTTCAACTGGAATACCATTCTTAACTGTAATATCGAAAGAAATATCTACAGGATTTGTTGGTAATACAGGATCATATTCAAATGTAACTTCCTGAGACATTTCAATCTTAGGAGTGACATCAAAATCAATGTTAACCACACCAGGAACGCTACAAGTGATTTCGAAGTCAATTGTCTTAGCAATTGAAACTGGGAACTCAACAGAGAAATCAGTAAAAGTAGAACCACTTGGAATAAATGCAGCAAAGTCAAGCTGAGTCCTACTATAAATAGTAGAGTAGTCGCTATATACAAGTGCAGCCATATCAGAAGCTGTCATACCCTTAGACTCAATTTCATCTAAAGAGATAATCTCCCAATCTGTTGTAGATGAATCCACGTATGCATAATCAAGATTTGTTACGTGGAATATAAGAGGAGTGGTATCATCTACATAATTACCTCCGATATCTTTTACCTTCTGGATATAAATCCTATAATCATCATATCCTCCAGTGATATTCTCAGTAATATCGAAATCATCGCCAGTCATCTCTTCAACAAAGAACGAACTAACATCAGTCCAGGAAGAACCACCAGTCATACGTCCCTGAATAGAAACTTTAACAGGGAAAGTATCTCCAGGCTGACCAAGCTTCATAACAAGCTTCTCAGTGCTAGCAGGAATAGTTCCAGCAGGGATTATATACTCTCCACTAGAAGAGATATCAACTGGATTTGCTACAATAGAACCAGGCATCAAAGTATTCTGTGTAGTCATAGAGTACCAAGTGACTCTATTGTCGAAAGAAATTGCGAACCTAGTGTCACCAGTTGCTGTTGCCTGAAGTTTCATAATACCATTAGAAGTACAAGGGATAGCATAAGAACTATCAGATACCACCAATGCTCCACCAGAAGACAGAATAGAAGCTTCAGAATCAGGATTAGCATTTACATAGACCTTTCCTTTATTGAGCTGACCATATACAGAGTTATCCAGAGTAGCCAGAACATCAGAGTTAAAACCTTTTGAAAAGTCTTTAACAGAACCAATGCTAATCAAATTTAGATTGTTATCAACAGTGTAGAAAACTTCTTCATCCACTAATGTACGAACGTTAAGTTCTACACTGGAAAGTAAATACAGCTTAGACAATGTAATCTACCTCTCTTTCATTGTATTGAAATTTGCCTCATTGTATTGAGACTTTACATGTATGTCAAACGACACCATAGAACCCGTACCCATAAAAGGGTACGGGAATCTATTTTTTAGTTATATATAATAGAAGTGAGTAGAGTATATGACTTCTACTACTCACGTTATATTCGTGGGTTCCTCCTCTATCTTGTGAAAGGAGGTGAAACCCAATGAGCACTACTAAGAGTATTCTGAAGGCTAACGCCGAAACCCTTCAGACTCTTAACACTTTAGTCAGCGAAAATCCTAATTTACGGAACACGCTTCTGTATCGGGATTTGCTCACTAAAATTGACTTTGTCAATTTCATGTGTGGTAAACGCTAACTAATATTGTGTTAGTTGGTTTATAAAATCCTAGCTCGACAAGGAAAAGAAACTACACAGCCTTGCTAGGGTGGCTGTGTTTCTTTTTTGTTAATTAATTGACTTTGTTATGGGTGACAACTTAGTAATTTGAAAGAGAGGTGGAATATCATGGCTTTTAATCCTGAAGATAAAGTAACTCTTGAAGAGCTTTCTCCTACACTTCAGACTCTTCTTAAGAATACAATTACTATAGCTGACTTCAATAGAGTGAAGGCTGATGTAGATAGGATTATTCAACAAGTTGGAGATAACAGAATATCTATAGTAGGTGTAGTAGGTTCTATTAGTGATCCTCAGAATGATAAGGAATTTGCCATTGAAACTAGCACAGGACTTAGTTATAGATATAAGGATGGTTGGATTCCTAACGGGGCGGTGTATGGATAATGGCTTCAGAAATTGAGAAAACAATATTGCTTGATATGAAGAATATGAAGATTGGAGATGCATCTCCAACTCTTAAAGAGGTCCTTAAAACAAAAGCAAATCAAGGAGCATTTATAGATGCTAAGGATCAGATTGCTAGAATTAAAAGCAATCTTAATGGAATTACTCTTACAATAGGACCTACAAGTGCAAGACCAATTCCTACTAATGATAAAAACATCCATATCAATACTACTGATGGAATTCCTGAGTATTATCATGCTGGAACTTGGAAAAAGAAGTTAGCTGTTTTTACAATTTGAGGTGATATGAAAATGCTAAAGGATATTGAAGATATCTATAGCTTCGATTCTATTACTCTTAACGTATGTAATGGATGTAATCTTCATTGTTCATACTGTTTTGAGAAGAATAAGACTCTTTCTTTTATGAACACTGATACAGCCGAAAGGATACTGGATAAAGCATATAATCCTGATAAGGGTTTAATAGTAAATCTCTTTGGTGGAGAACCACTAATGAATTTGGATGTTGTAAAGTATGTAATCTTATGGGCTAGTGATAAAGATAATGTCCATGTAGGAATCACTACTAATGGAACTTTCATTACTAGAGAGATTGCTGAACTTATAAAGGTTAACAATGTACATCTTCTTCTATCTATTGATGGAAATCCAGATACTCATAACAAAAATCGTTCTAATTCTTTCTCTATGGTTAGAAGCAGTATAAAGATGCTTCATAACTGTGGTGTAAAACCTAGAAACATAGAAGCTAGAATGACAATACTTCCAGAAGATGCTAAGAATCTTTATAAGAACGTTTTATTTCTTATCAATGAATTAGGACTGAAGTATATCTGTCCTATGCCTGTTACAGATCAAGAATGGTCAAATGATAATCTTAACGATCTTTATGAGAATTATGTAAAGCTCATGGTTTGGTACATAGAAAAGTTCAAAGATTCAGATTCTCCTAATATACAAATCAAGAATGTCTCTGATATGATGATGGAATGTATTAGTGAATATATTGGAGATAATGAGATGTGTCCGATTGCTTCACATAACTGGTGTTCATTTGATACAGATGGAAGTATGTATCAGTGTCATCAGATTCCTACTATGTCAAAAGAAGATAAGAAGAAGTTTTTCATTGGAAGTATCTGGTGTGGAAAGATTGAAACTGATAAACTGATTAGTCCTTTACGATTTCAACACTCTAAAGAAGAATGTAAAGAATGTTCTTCTAAGTCAATCTGTAAGGGTGGCTGTCCTATAGAGAACTATCGTTTGAATGAATTGATGACAGAATGTGGTAAAGGATACTGTGGTACAACTAGAGCTTTAGGAAAAGCAGTAAGAACGTTTCATGAGAAGTTCTTCTCCTTAGAACCTGGAAATGGTGCTATCTATAAGAAGCTATATCATAATTTGAAATATAAGAATATTATTGACGATCTTAACGATCATGTTGATCTTAATGATGATAAGGAGATCATTAAGGTTGTACTAGAACTGACATTCTTTCTTAATGATAATAAGAAAGAGGAGCTTGTAAAGTCATTTAGAGATCATGGAGATTATGTATTATCTCTAGTATGCTCATACTTAATTTCTCGTAAAGGAGGTAACGTGGATGTCGGATCCATCAAAAACTTATGCTAAACGTGGTAAGATTTATTATGACTTTCCTAAGGGAACTAAAGCCTTAGAAGGAATAAGTGCATCAAGTACAAAGTTCCTTATAGAACTTATCATGCAGGCTATGAATGAACGTGATACTATTGATAAAGTTCGCAAGGATAACACCGTTATGAAGGTAGATCAACTTGCTGGAATAAGTAATACAACTAAGAAGAATCAACTTCAAGCTGCACTAGATTCTATAGGAGTTGGTAAGGTTGTTTATGCTTCTCATATTAATAATCTGATTAAGTATGTTAATGAAGTAGCATCTACAGTAGGAAACCCTACTTATGTAAACAAGAGTATGCCTTGTGAATATGCATCTAGTATGGTATTGATTAAGATAAAAGATCCTCCAATGGTTCCTTGTGTACCATTGGCTATGATAGATCCTGCTGGAATTGCTTTATTGAGAACTAATGTTACTGCTACATATACCGTATGTAATAACATTTCCTTTAACTGTCCTAATAGAGAGAAGCTTACCAAATGGGTTCCTAAGGATAATGGAGAAAGTTATGGATTTACTTTTATCTGTAAGAATCCTAATAGAATCCGTCCAGTACAAGTATCTACTGGAACTGGAGCCGCTCCTATAGCATCTGTTGCTACAGGAACCAAAGTTCTTAATAAAACCTTTGAAGATATAAGAGAAACATTAGAAAAGATTTCTCTTGGTTTGGATGAGGATGAAGGAGTTATGGGTACTGATAGTGGTAAGATGTTTAATGAAAAGGGTAAGTGTATGCTGACTTGTCAGAAAGCTTGTCAAGTTGCTTGTCAGATTGCATGTCAATCTTGTTTCGGAGGAACGTGCTATAATAAACCTGTAATTTAGAGAAAGAATATGATAACCCTCTAGCAATTATATGCTAGAGGGGTTAATTTGTCTTTGTGTTATATATTATAGAAGTGGTATAATATTATACAAGTTCTTCTACAACTAAATAGGAGGTAGATATTATGAAGAAGAACAATGTAAAAATCAATTACGCTAAGAATATGGATAAAATCCATGATTACTTTAAAGGAAAGAAAGGAGATGAGATTTCTGTAATTACTCATACTGATATGGATGGTATTATGGCAGGTTCTTTAGTTGCTTTATGCTTTGATACTAAGAATGTATTTATGGCAGACTATGGTAAAGCAGGAGAACTTGGATTTGATTACCACGAAGTACCTATAAAGGATAAGCATGTTATCTTTACTGATTACAGCTTTTCTAATATAAGCAATTTGATGATCATTCTGCATGAGAAACCAAAAAGTATCTCTGTATTTGATCATCATATGAACACTTTAGAACTTGTTAGAAGCAAGAAGATTGAGGTTGTAAAGAATAAAGCAGCAGAGATGGGTGTTGATCTGTTCTATGATGTAGACATCAATAGATGTGGTACAAAAATCGTATTCGATGTTATGACTAGATTCTCTAATTGTTCTAAAGCTACTGCAAGACTTGTAGATTTAGTTGATCTGTATGATAGATGGAAGTTCAAGGACAATCTTGATCCTGTTTATCTTAATGACTATCTTTATGGTTCTACTCAGGCATACGTTATGAGTCCTGTAGTAAAAGCTATGATCACTAACAATAGTGAAGTAGAATTAGATAAGTGGTTGTCAATCGGTAAACAGTATAGAGAGTTGAAGGAACAGATGAATAAAATTACTGCTTCAGCATTCTCTTTCAATACAGTATTCCATGGACATAATGTTTTAGCTATCGAGGCTCGTGGTAATTCACAGTTGCTTGGAAATGCAATCAATGAATATCCATTCATCATTGTATTCCATTATGATAGCAGAAAGAAAACATTCACTTACAGTCTCTTCAAGAGAGAAAGTAGTGATGTAGATATTCTTTCTATTGCAAAGGAATATGGTGGAGGCGGCCATGTATGTGCTTGTGGGTTTGTGTCCGATAAGCGTTTGGTAACTCCACAGCGATAATAACTATTGATTATTGTTTACACTCCCTCTACCCTTCATTGGGTAGAGGGTTATTTTAAAGGAGGACTTTTTATGAAGAAATTAGACAGAGAAAGTATTGATAGATTTTTAGAAATGGATTTCAGAAATGATCCAGAAATTCATGATGAAAAATGGTATATTGAAAGGGTTCCTAACTCTTTCTATAAAGAAGTAGATAACAAGTCTCTGAATCCCAACAATAACAGCATTATGATAGTGGGCATGTGTTATTTACATGGAGCCAAAATGGATCATGGTTTTTATTGCAATCCATCTTGGGATTGGATAAAACCATTTGCAAGATACTTGAAAGGTAAAAAAGTGCTTGATACTATGGCCGGAAATGGTTTAATTTCTTTATGCCTTAAGCATCTAGGTGTTGACGCCGATGCTTGTGATAGAGTAATGGGAGAAGCTAACGAGTATACAACTTATAGATGCTGGGATTTCCCAATAATAAGTGGAGAAAAGTACATTGAAGAACAGGCTAAAAAGGGTATTATCTATGATACCATTCTTTTGATTTGGCCTGAGTATAATGGTGACGGTTCTGATAAAGAGATATGTGATGTATTTCTTAAATCCAATCCAAATGGAGAAATTATTTTCATTGGAGAAGATTGTGGAGGATGTACAGGTTCTGATGATTTCTTTAGCAACTATGAACTTGAATTAATTGAAGAACTTGATCGTCATTATATTCCTGATTGGGGTTTGCATGATGGAATACATAAAGTGCTCAAAATAGAAAGATAAAAAGAGAGGATCTGTCTACCTTATGGGTGGCAGATTCTTTTTTGTAATGGAGGGGTTTATATGCACATAATAGAGAATGTAAATGTTGGATTTGCTGGAGTGAAGAATGGATATACTATTCTTTCAGAATATGATAGATGGGGTAAGACTATAGATCTTGTTAAGATTACTTACTTTAATACTCCATTTAACTTTCCTTCATACAAGGAGATTGAATATATACTCTCTCATTTAGATTCTATCTCTGATTATGAAGATGATGGTGTTGTTATAGAGCTTAATCCATATAATCTTCAAGATGGAATGAATCTCTTCAAACAGTGGCTTAATCTTTTAAGACGTAATAAACAGTAAGTCTGACACCTTGTTAATTATCGAAAGGAGGCTTTTATTATGGCAGAAAAGATGTATCTTACTGCTTACACATATGGCCCATTACCAAGACCTGAGTTTAGTAGAGATGGTTTACAGATGAATTGTGATGAATCTGCTCTTTTCTTAGGGAATAAAATGTTGCCAAAGGATACTGTAACTCTTATAGAGCTTACAGTTAACTCATACACACCACTACCTAATATTCGTCATCTTCCTATTTATGTAGGAATTCATGAAGAACCTAGCTTAGGATTATTAAATGCTAGCTGTTGTTTTGGTTCTCTCTATTATAAAGAGGGAGCTGATTATGATTGTTTTGAACATGTTGCTGGTGGTACAACTCATACAAGATTTGTTCCTAGTAAGGTGTATACTCGTATTCCTGCTGCTACTGAAGTAATAGGAGTTAAGTATGATCCTATAAATAATGAGGTTTCTATATATAGAGATGGGAATCTATTCTATAAGTTCTCTCCTCAGTATAATAATCTTGCTATTGGAGATTTCTACCCAGCAGTATTTGTAATGAACAACTGTAATCTTAATGCTAGAATTAATTTCGGCAAGAAAGGATTACAGTTCCCTCAGTCTGATGCTATGTCTCTTTTTGGATACTATTTCAAGAAGAAACCACTGACACCAGAGATAGTCTTTGATTTTATAGCAGAACCTAAACCTAATAGGTTTATGGTTGATGATGAAATTCTTATTGATGTTAAAGTAGATTCTGATATACTTCCTGGAGCAATGGTTCCTCTTTATATGGAATCTCCACAGGCTGTATTTACTGATTCTACTCAACTCAAGTTTGATATTAATAAACCATCGACTACAAACTATGATTACTTTGGAGCTACATTGACTTCTAATAGAGGACTTCCTTATGATGAGAAGGTTTATGTAGAGTTTCAGGTAAAGAATGGTATATTGCTAAATGGAACAGTAGGTATTCCTATATCTGTAGGTATAAGTAATACTAAGGGTTATATAATGAATAACTCTCTTAGATTGAATATGTTCCATTTAAAACAGCAGACGTATCAGTATAGAGAGGTTAAGAGAAGTGTAACTACTCTCTTATATACTACATCTGGTATTATGACAACTGTTTCTCCTAACCAAGCAATGTGGGTGGGAGTTGCTTTTGATCTTAAGAATAGAGAGTATACTGTATATATTAACAGCATTCCTTTCTATACAGTAAAAGTTCCTTCACTTGTATTCACTCCTGGTAGTGGAGAAACTTACTATTTTATGCTTCATCAAGAAGGAATAGAGAAGAATGATGATCCTATGGATGGTAATGGAGGATTACCGCTTAAGGGAGAAGTAAACTTTGGTCAAACTCCTCTTCATACTGTACTTCCTAGTGGATATATGACTCTGTGGGATTATTACAATAACTACTATCATATTCCTATACTTCCTTATAGAGAGATATGTTTTGATTTCATGGCTTATCCATATAAGATGAAATTAGAAGCAGAGATTCTGTGGCATTTTAGAGCTATAGGACAGGAATTGTTTGGTCAGGAATCTAGTTCTAATCCAGGTTTGAATCAATTTAAAGGAACTATGAATAGAGTTAC
>CAYYEN010000028.1:0-7092 GCA_964470795.1 uncultured Spirochaetaceae bacterium
CTTGCAGCAAAAGAAGGTGTTGAACTTAACCTTCAAGATGCACAAGGCGACGTAGCTAGACAGCTTGATCAACTTAATACTCTTATTACTCAAGGTTATAAATACTTTGTAATTGTTCCACAAGATACCAGTGCTACTGAACAAATGGCAAAACAAATTGCAGGTGTTAAGGGTGCTGCTGCTTATTCAAACATTCAACCATCTGTTGAAGCTTTAAAAGTAGACAAGAATCAATTCTTCGCTTCATCTCCAGAAGCTGTTGCAGGTCTTTACCAAGCACAAATCATTGATGAATATTTCACAAAATATCCTGATAAAGCACCAGGTAAAAAACTTGATATTCTTTATCTCCAAGGTCAACTTGGTCACCCAGCTCAAGTTAGCAGAGAAGCAGGTTTAATTAAAGGTCTTACCGATTTAGGATACAAAGTAAACTTTGTTGCTAGAGATACTGCTAACTGGACACCAGACCAAGCTCAAGAAAAAATGGATACTTGGACTGCTGCACACCGTGGCAAATTTAATATTGTTGTAGCTCAGAATGATGGTATGGCTCTTGGTGCCGTTGAATCCTTAATTACCAATGGTTATACAAAAGCTAATGCTGATGATGGTACAATCTTAACAGTTCCAGTAATCGGTATTGATGCTACAGAAGATGCTCTTAACTCAATGGATCAAAACAAGCTTTATGCTACAGTTTTACAAGATTCTGTTGGTCAGTCTTCAGTTGCTTTTGGTGTAGTATTAGAAGCTGCTAAAAATGGTACCGGACTTGGTGCAACAGTATGGGGTTTAAAACCAGCTACTGAAACCATCGACGAAGTTCCTGCAAATGACCCTGCTGTTATTGGTCAATGTTACTTAGTTCCATTCAAACCAATTACAAAAGAAAATTACAAGTCATTAATGAAATAAGCTAATTTATATCTGCCTCATCTTTTTTGAGGCAGATTGTTTCTAAAAGACCTAATTAGGTCTTTTTATCGAAAAGAGGGAAATTATGAGTGAGTATGTGCTCGAGATGATTGATATAACTAAATCATTTCCGGGAGTTTTAGCCTTGGATGGGATAACTTTACAGGTCAGACCTGGTACTGTCCATGCACTGATGGGGGAGAATGGCGCGGGAAAATCAACCTTAATGAAATGTCTTTTTGGTATTTATAAAGAAAACTCTGGTAAGATATTTTTAAATGGTAAAGAATGCCATTTTCATGGTTCAAAAGATGCGTTAGAGTCTGGTGTCTCAATGATTCACCAAGAATTATTGAATGTTCCAGAACGTACTGTTGCTGAAAATATTTGGCTTGGACGTGAGCCTTTAAATAAATTTGGTTTAGTTGATCATAAAGAAATGGTTACTAGAACCAATGATTTAATGAAAAAAGCTGGTTTTGATATTAATGCGGAAGCAAAGATTGGCTCTCTTTCAATTTCGATGCAGCAAGGTTGTGAAATTGCAAAAGCTGTCTCTTATGATACAAAAATAGTTGTAATGGATGAGCCTACAAGTAGTTTGACAGAAAATGAAGTTGAACATCTCTTTGGGATTATTAAAAAATTAAAAGCACAAAACATAGCTATTATTTATATCTCCCATAAGATGGAAGAAATATTTTGTATTGCTGATGATATTACTGTTTTGAGAGATGGACAAAAAGTTGGAACCTATTCAGCAACTGATTTAAATAGAGAAAAACTTATTGCTTTAATGGTAGGAAGAGAATCAACTCAACGTTTCCCAGATTTCACAACAAATCCTGGAGAAGTGTGTTTGAAAGTTGAAAACTTAACAAGTGCTAATCCTAAGTCCTTTAAAAATATCAGTTTTGAATTACGCAAAGGTGAGATTTTAGGAGTAGGTGGACTTGTAGGTGCTCAAAGAACAGAGTTGATGGAATCTATTTTTGGTCTTAGAGGCATAAAAGAAGGATGTATTACCATAAATGGTAAGAAAATTTGTAAGTTTAGCCCAAGCAACTCTATTAAATCTGGAATTGGTTTAATTACTGAAGACCGCCGTGGTTCAGGAATTTTCCCACTATTAAGTATTTGTAAAAACACTATTATGGCTTCAACTGGTAACTATAAAACTAAAATAGGTTTATTGGACCATAAGAAGTTAAATGAAGAAGCTGCAAATTATAATGCTCAACTTAGAACAAAAACACCATCTATGGAAACCTTAATTCAAAACTTAAGTGGAGGAAACCAACAGAAGGTTATTATTAGTCGATGGTTGATGACCTTACCTGATATTCTAATTATGGATGAACCTACACGTGGTATTGATGTTGGTGCTAAGTTTGAAATTTATTCAATTATGGCTCAACTTGCAAATATGGGAAAATCTATAATCATGGTATCTAGTGAAATGCCTGAGTTAATCGGTATGAGCGATAGAATTATGGTACTTTGTAATGGTAAATTAACTGGTGTTTTAAGTGATAATAATATGACGCAAGAAAATATTATGGAACTTGCTGCTCAATTCTAAAATCGGAGAATAAAATGAATACTAATGATACTAAAAAAATACATCTATCATCTGAAAGCTTAAAAAAACTTTCAACAAATGCAGGAAAGTACACCACTTGGATTACTTTCGTCGTCCTATTATTAATTTTATCTGTACTAACAAAAGGTGCGGCTCTTAAATGGAATAGTGTAAGAAACTTACTTATTGCTGAATCTGTAAGATCTTTTGCCGCGCTTGGTGTTGGTATGATTATCATTACCAAAGGTATCGACCTTTCAATTGGTTATGTTGTTTGTTTGACTGCGTCTGTTGCAGCCTCCTTTGCACAAAACCCAACTTACAATTCTGCAATTTATGCAGGCCATTCCTTCCCTCTTATCGTACCAATCTTAGCTGCAATTGCAACAGGTGCTTTATTTGGACTCTTGAATGGTTGGTTAGTTGCTTATGGTAAGCTTCCTCCTTTTATCGCAACTCTTGGTACTATGTCAATTGCAAAAGGTTTGCAACTTATCTATACTCAAGCCGCTGTTGTCGGTTCTTTAAACCAAAACTTTAAGAACATTTCTCAAGGAAACTTAGGACCTATTCCTAACCTTATTATTTATGTAATTATAGCAACTGCTCTTGTTTGGGTTTTCTTGCGACATACTCGTCAAGGTATGAACTTCTATGCTCTTGGTGGAAACTCACAAGCTGCTAGAGTTTCAGGTATTAACGTTGAACGTGATTTAGTTTGTGTTTATCTTTATGCTGGTATTCTCTACGGTTGTGCAGGTACCTTACTTGCTTCCCGTTTAGGTTTAGCAAACTCTCTTACAGCTAATGGTATGGAACTTGATGCTATTGCCGCAGTTACAGTTGGTGGTGTATCACAATCTGGTGGTGTTGGTACTGTAAGCGGTATGATAATTGGTGTATTTACTATGGGCTTAATTAACTATGGTATGTCCTTCTTAGGTATTGACTCTTATTTCCAACAGTTAGTTAAAGGTTTCATCATTATCTTCGCAGTATACTTCGATATGAAGAAATATGCTCGTCGTGCTTAGTTGAATAAAAAGATAAGTCTAGTTAAAATTAGACTAACGTAATTACTTGAAACCCTCTCTTTAGACATAAAGCTAATGGGAGGGTTTTTTATAGGTAGTGGAGTATAAAAAAGGCTGTTTTCTAGGATTAAAAACAGCCTTTTGCGTTACTAAGAAACTTAAACAGATTTACTTTGTTAACAAACCTTCATCAGAATCAAATTCAGCATTCTTGATGTTCTTAAAGATTTCAAGAAGCTTTGGAACGGTCATGTTTTTCTTCTCTTCTCCTTTAAGATCTAAGATGATATGTCCTTCATCCATCATGATGAGACGAGTACCGAAATCTATTGCAAATTGCATATTGTGGGTAACCATCATAGCAGTAAACTTATTATCATTTATGCTCTTTTCAGTAAGATCCATAACAATTTGAGCGTTTCTTGGGTCTAAAGCTGCTGTATGCTCATCAAGAAGAACAAGCTTTGGTTTACTCATAGTAGCCATTAAAAGGGTGAGCGCTTGACGCTGTCCGCCAGATAATAGTCCAACGTTATCTTTTAAACGGTCTTGCAATCCTATTGGCTCTAAGAGCTTTTTAAAGTTTTCTCTCTTTTCTGCGTTTAGTCCAATTTTGAAAGATTTCATTCCTTTTGTATAAGCGAGGTTAAGATTATCTTCAATTGACATATTAGCCGAAGTACCTTTAGTAGGGTCTTGGAAAATACGTCCAATATAGAAAGCTCTTTGATATTCAGGCTTGTTTGTGATATCTACATCATCGAGTACAATTTTACCACTGGTGACTGGAAAGGTTCCAGCGATCATATTAAAGAGGGTTGATTTACCAGAGCCGTTTGAGCCAATTACACAAACGATTTCACCATCTTCAACTTCTAGATTTATATCATCTAAAGCGAGTTTTTCATTAACAGTACCAGGGAAAAACACCTTTGTTACATTAGAAATTTTTAACATTATCGATTTCCTCCTTGCATTTCATGTCTAAGTAGAGCTTTCTTTTTAGCATTTTTATCTGAGGCTTTGTTTCTAGTTTGTGCAATGAACAAGGAGATGATTACTAGCGCGCCAGTTAATAATTTGAAATCATTTGGGGTTATACCAATTAAGTAACCATACTTTCTGCCTAAGAACATAAGTGCTTTATAGATAATACTTCCAAGTACTACTCTTAGGGTAATTAAACTAATGCGGTTTGAGGAGAAAAGAAATTCACCAAGCATAATTGCTGCAAGGCCTTGAACTACCATTCCTTGACCAAGATTAGCATCAGCAAAGCCTTGATATTGTGCAAGAAGTCCACCAGAGAGAGCAATTAAGCCATTAGAAATTCCAAGACCAATTAGTTTTAAAGTAGAGGGATTCATACCTTGGCTTATAACTACTTGTTCATTACCACCCATAGCGCCAATTGCAACACCCAGATCGCAGCGGAAGAAGAGGTCAATTACTACTTTTATGAATAGCACTACTATTAGCGTTCCTACTAAAGTTGCAATAGCTGCTGGTAGAAAGGAGAAGGCTTTAGGAAAGAGTTTGTATAGTGTATTAAATTTAACTAAAGGTAAGTTAGCTTTGTTGCCCATGATTCTAAGGTTAATAGAATACAACATTGTCATCGTTAAAATACCAGCAAGTAAGCCTGGAATATGAAGTTTATTATGAATAGTTGCAGTACATACACCGCATAATACACCAACAAAGAATGCACATAAAAGTGCAATAGTAATGCCAGTACCATTGATAATACACATCGCTGCTACTGCGGCTCCTGCAGCCACAGAACCATCACAAGTTAAATCTGCTAAATCCATAACACGAAAACTGATTAAAATTCCCAATGCCATGATTGCAAAGATTAGTCCTTCAACAAAAATACCTTCTATCATAAAACCCTCTATATACACAAAAACTCCCCACAATGCGGAGGAGTAGTTTGTGTTTAATTTAATTATTTTGTAATTTTCTTACCGTTTTCAATAACTACAGCAGCATCATCTAAGTAAGATTGTGGAATTGTAAGTCCTAACTTTTTAGCAACATCTAAGTTAAACCAAAGTTCGAAATCTTTAGGATCTGTTAGGTAGTTAACTCCAAGAGAACCTGCATTTTCACCTTTTAAGATTTTTTCAATCATTTTACCAGTAGCTTGGCCAATTGAATAGTAGTTAAAGCCCCAAGCTACTAGGAAGTTTAAACCCTCAACATTAGAAGGATCTGCACTCATCATAGGCTTACCAGCTTTGTTACAAACATCATCAACGGAGGCTAGAGCGGAAATAACTGAGTTGTCAGTTGCAATATAGATAGCATCGACACGGTCAATAATAGATTGCGTTGCCATTTTAACTTCAGCAGAGTTTGCAATAGCAACTTCTACAAACTTAACCCCGAGCTTCTCACAAGCTGCTTTTGCTTGTTCCATTAAGACTATACCGTTAGCCTCTCCGGAGGAATACACGTTACCAATTGTTTTCGCACCGGTTAAATCAACAAGAAGTTTGATTTGGCTTTCAACTGGGTTCTTATCTGAAACACCGCAAACATTAGTAGAACTGTCGCCTTTATCTGTTGTAACAAGACCTGCTTCAACTGCATCAGTAACTGCAGCAAATACAACAGGGACATCTGCAAATACGTTAGCTAAAGCTTGTGCGGTAGGGGTTGCAATACCAACTACAACATCGTCTTTATCGCTTTTAAATTTTTGAGCAATAGTGGAGCTGGTTGAAATGTCTCCTTGTGCATTCTGTTGATCAAAGGAAATTTTTAAATCTGTTGTTCCAAGATAGTCCATTAATCCTTGTTCTGTAGCATCAAGTGCTGGGTGGGATAAAAGCTTGGAAATACCAACTTTATAGGAATCATTAGTAGTGTTTGCACTTTCCTTTTGGCCAGTTGCAAAAATAGTTGAACATATTATTAAAGTAATAAATAAAACAGTAGCGATCTTTTTCATATTCAATTCGTCTCCCTTATAGAGAGTGAGTTTACCGCATTTATTTGTTTAAGTAAATATGCAAATATATGAATATTTATGTAAATTATATACTTATTACAGAAAAGGGGTAAAAAAAACTACACAAACTGTGTAGCCTTAATTTTAGAAATTAATATCTCCGCTTTCGTCCTCTTCATCTTCATAAAGAGAATCATCATCCTCTTCATCCATTTCGCGAGTGTCCTCGTCATCATCAAATGAAAATCCATGACTGAGAAGTTCGTCGTTTTCATCATCTTCTTCTCTATAGGGATCATATTCATCTTCATCTTCTAAGGAAGAAACATCTAAATCTTCATCATATTCGGAATCTAAGAGATCATCATCCTCTTCCAATTCTTCATCATCTAAATAGTCATCATCATAAAATTTACTCATAATATCCTCTCTATATAATTATGCAAAGTCAGAATGCTAACCGTCAATAACAAATTTGTCAAAATATGCAAAATTTAAAGCAAGCCTATTAGAAATGAAAGCTCTTTTTAGATTTACAGTTTTACAAATCAAAAAGGACGAAGGAATTTATAAGGAGTTCATCTTCTTCCTCTTCCTCA
>CAYYEN010000028.1:7102-13863 GCA_964470795.1 uncultured Spirochaetaceae bacterium
GTAAGAAAATCTGAATCTTCCATTTCTTCCGTTTCATCATCTTCAAAAAGAAAATCATCATCAAATATTTCGTCCATAGCTACCTCTTAATATTAATATTTAGGGAAAAAGTAAGAATCGTCAATCAAAAAGGTAATTTGGATTAGAAGATAATAAATAATTTTATTTATTCCAATTACTATCATCTTTTAGTATAATGAGCTCATGATTAGATTTCTTGCGGTTACGATGGGAGATTGCAGTGGCGTAAGCCCTGAGTTGCTTTTAAAAGCTCTAAACAAAGGAAAGTATGGTTCTTTTGGCGGTGTAATTGTCGTTGGTGATGAAGGTGTCTTTCGAAAAGTTTCAGCAGATTTGAATCTGGAAATGCCTTTTACAGCTTTTGTAGAAACAAAAGAGCAACTTAAAGAGGCTCAAAAAGAAGGGGAATTGTACATATTCTATAATTTACCTCTCATCGATTTATCCCGTTTTGAGTATGGTAACTACTCCTCTCAAACAGGAGAAGCCACTTATGCTTGTACTAAAAAAGCAATCGAGTTAATTCAGAATGGATATGCTTGTGCTTTAGTTACTATGCCTCTTGATGGGAGAGCACTGTCGCTTGCAGGACACAGAGAAAACAATTATGAGCAGATGCTCTATTCTTTTTCGTCTCACGATACTTCTTTAAGAATGTTAGATACGATGGGAGTCAAAATCTTTACTCATACTTCACAAATTCCAATTAAACAAGCCCTTGAAAGTATAACCTATGAAAAAGTACTCGATACTATAATTCAAGTTGATGCTGTAACAAGTAATCAATTTGTATTTGACCAGCTTCAGCCGATTGGAATTTCTACTATCAATCCACACCATGAAGATTCAACAAGCTACGGGGAAGAAGAAAATATTGCAATTATTCCAGCTATAGAAACTGCTAAAAGATTAGGTATTAATATAGTAGGACCAATTGAGAGTCATCATCTTGTTCATGGCGCAAAAGAGGGAAATTATAAGGCTATCATCACACTTTGCTATGAACAGGCTATCATAGCAAGTACAAGTTGTAATTTTTATAAAACAATTTTAGTCATCTGGGGATGGCCTTTCTTAGTAGTTGGCTTTGATAGAGGACCCATGATGGATATTGCTGGAAAAGGTATTGCAAATGCAGAGGGTGCTTTACAAGCACTTGAAGTTGCTTATTCATATGTTCAAATAGGAGTTAATTCATGAAAAATTTTTTAGTAGCAGTTCTGTTAGTAGGGTTGTTATTATTAGTGGGATGTACCACTTCTGTAAACGTAAAGTATTTACAGCCTTCGGAAATTGATATGGGACAAAGCCGTACAATTGCTATTGCTTCAACAATTCCTTACAGTGGAAGAACCGGTGGCTCAAATTCTGTTATTTTTTCCAACTTTACAGATCCTAGTTGGTACTTTAACTCATCCTATTCTGATTCTTATTTAAAGAATAAAGTAGCTGAATATGCTACAAATATGATTTACAATACTTTAAATAATACAGGATACTTTAATATCTATGGTACTAAAACAACAGATTCCATCTTAGCAGGTGCAAATGCAGGTTATGATGTTAATGCTAAGTTTAAGGAAAAAGGAATCAAAGCTGTAATCATTCCTAAGATTACCGGTATGGGTGTAAATGAATATATTTATCGTAAGCCTTATGAAAAAAAGGTAGTTGATCCTGTTACCAAGAAAGAAACCATTGTTAAAGATTTCTACTATTATTTACACCAGGAAGTAAATATTAATTTTGAATACTCCATTATTAGTGTTGATTATCAACAAGTTATCACAACTAAGCGATTCTCAAAAACTGTTACTGATGAATATAAGATTAATCAATATGTAACCTCTTCAGATTATGAGTTATATAACTTATTTGTATCCGGTTTAAGTTCTTTTAAATCTGAAATCGTTAATCAACTAGTTCCAGTTGGCAGAAGTACTAGTCTCTCTTTAATGGAAAATAAACCAAAAGATAAATCTATTGAAGAAGCTTATAAAGAAGCTGAAAGAGGTAACTTAGCGATTGCTAAGCGGATGTTCTTGAGTCATTATCAAATGACAGGGTTTATTCCCTCTGGTTATAACTCAGCTTTAATTTCAGCCGCTACTCAAGATTTCGATACCGCAATTGCTGAACTTACCGACTTAGCAAGAGTTACTAACAATGCAAAGATTATTGATTCACTAAACCGTATCAAGGCTTATAAGGCCAGCAATGAGAAAGCTAAAAGTCAGATTTCAGGAACAAGTGGAGGCTTCGTAGTAGATGGCTCTTCAAATATCTATTCTCAAGTTATAGGGTACTAGATATGAAGAAGATTATCTATTCTGATGAAGCAACCGCTAAAGGTTTAATTAAAGGTAAAAAGAGCGCTTTAATAAACTTTGAGACAACGCTAAATCTCGAGGTTGCCATAAGCAAAACTTACTCTCAAGAAGATGCAAGAAAAGGTTTTGAACAGTTGAAACGCTGGTGCTCAACTTCTGCTTTTGAAGTTATAGTATTAGCTAATTTTCCCGCTATGCTTCCTTTTATGGATAAAGCTCATGTTTTAGAATGGCTGAGTGACCATGCTAGTGAATGGGAATTTCCTACTTTAGTTATGGTTGGAGAGTGTGAAGATGTTGATTTTCTTAAGCTTTTCTAAAAATGGTTAATAAATATTAACCTAAATTGAGTAAAAAAGATTAATCAATAGCTTAGTTATTTTAAATGAAAACAGAAAACGACGATAATACGTAAGATATACCGTCGTTTTTTTTGTTTACTTTGCTCTTTTTAGGCTATTTTTGTCCGAAAATATTAATTTAAGGTTTTAATTGTAATTTTTTCAAACCTTTTCTACACTTAGTATATGAATAATTTTTTGGATATGCATATGCATTTATTACCAGACGTGGATGATTCTTTTTTGCAAGTCGAACAGATGAATGAAGTTTTTGCAAAATATGCAGGTCTTGGTTTTAGTCATTTGTATTTCACCCCACATTTGTATAATCCTTATGTGACGACAAATATAGCAATTCTTCCTAAAAGATTTGAACTGGCCAAGCAAAAAGCGGCAGAGTATGGTATAGTAGTATCTTTAGGAAGTGAAGTATATATTAGAGAATTTGAAGAGTATAAAGTTTTACCTCTAGGAGGACGGTTTGTGTTATGTGAGTTTTCAATCACTATGCCGCCTGCTAATTTATTTGGAAAATTAGATGCTCTTATTAATAAAGGATTTAGAATAATCTTTGCTCATATTGAACGTTATAATTGGTTTAATATTGGTAATAGTTTTTTTGAAGAAGCACGAAAACGTAATATACTTTTTCAAATTAATGCACAACTGGAATTACCTAAAAAAGCACAAACTTTTTTAGATAACGGATATGTAGATTTTATTGCTAGCGATAATCATGGAGATTTAGATAAGATGGAAGTTTTAGCCAACTTACTAAATTGTCATCCTGAAGTTGTTGATAGAATGAATGAATATTTATTAAAATTATAGGGGGTAGTTATGTTACTAAACATGACAATTGCAAACTTCAAGTCTGTTAAATCGCCACAAACAATTAGTTTTGAAGCAATTAAAGACGCTCGTTTGTCTGAAGAAAAAGTAATTAAGATTAATGAGAAACTCAGGGCAATTAAAACCAGTGCAATCATCGGTCCTAACGGTGCTGGAAAAAGTTCCTTTGTTAGAGCTTTAGAAGTACTTAAAGCCGTTGTCCTAGCACCCGAAGAAAGTGAAAATGCTTTAATGGGCGCTTTTGCTGGTAATACTTTTGCTTATGGGGATGATAAAAATAATCCATCTTTGATCTCAATTGATTTATTGTTATCAAAAGAAAATCTGGAAGCGGAAGCTCCCTCTGTTATTGCTCGCTATACTTTGAGTGCTAACAAAACAAGAATTTATGAAGAGAGTTTATATTATATCTATGGCAATTCTAAAAAACTTATGTTTGAAAGAAAGTTGGATGAAGAAAAGGAAGAGTATAGCTATCGTTTTGGTAAGCTCTATCGAGGTGAGAAAAAACGTTTAGTTAACAAACTTGCAGATAATTATACTTTCTTAGCTGGAGCTGCTCACAAAGATGGGCAAACTGCTATGGAAGTTTATTCTTGGTTCGAAAATACATTATCAATCCTTCCAATGGGTGTTGGTAAATCTGCTGAAGAATATATAGCTAAGATGTTAAGTGAGCATCCAAGTTGGAAAGAGCAGTTGATCAACTACTTCTGGTCTGTTGATATTACAGATATCAGACGTGTAAGTGTTCGTCCCGATAACCAAATTGCTTTTACCCACGTTTATATTAACGATAAGAAAGCTGATGGTTATGCTAACCTTTTCTCTAAAGAAAGTTTATCTCTTAGACGTTTAACTTTAATTGCAGTTGCCTTCTTTGAGTCTTTCATCACTCCAAAATCTCTTGTTATCGATGACTTTGGTATGCTGTTACACCCTGAAGTACTTTGTCATTTAGTAGAGATCTTTGAAGGGAATAACGCAGAAAGCCAAATGTTAGTTGTCGATTGTAACCCATCTCTTTTAAAAGAAGGTTTGATAAGAAGAGACGCAATTTGGTTTGCTCAAAAGGGACCGGAATCAAGCACAATTTACTTCCCTCTTTCAGACTTCAGATTCTCTAGAGGTAAGAACAATACTCGTGAAAAATATTTGCAGGGCGCATTTGGTGCTATGCCAATTATCAGTGAATTCCGTTTTGAAGACGGCAAAGATGTCAAGGAGGAGGTACGTTAATGGCAACTCGTAAGAAAAATAATTTACTCCCGAAAGGAACTCTATTAGTCGCAACTGCAACTGAAGCAGAAGCTCTATTCTTTTCTCAGATGAGAAAGGATTGTCGTTTTACTAATATGAATGTTGAACATGTTGATGCAAAGAACTTAGAAGACTTTATTACTAAAGTAGGTAGAATTAAGAGTAGAAACCATTTCGATGAAGCTTTTGCTGTGTTTGGTTTTGATGATTTAGCTACTAATGCTGAAGAGGTGAAGACTGTTAAGGAGATGGCAGATAAGAAGAAAGTAGGGCTTGCCTTCTTTAATCCAAGCTTTGACTTGTGGATTTATTTGCACCTTGCTGAACCTAAATCTTTTGTTAATGACAAGAATATCTTTGTTAATGCACTCTCTTCTAAACTTGCAGAATATGAGTTTAGTGAAAAGTATCTTTTAAGCAAAGGTCTTAACCTTCATATGCAACTCTTCCCTCGTCATGCGATGGCAGATTTAGCTGCTAGAAATTACAATAATGTTGCTAAAGTTGCTACAGGCCTTGAAGCTACTACCATGCCTGAGTTAAATAAGGCTATCAATGAAATTTGTGGTCAAGCTGATATGTCGCACAATACCAAGGTTTTTAATTAATGAAGATAGCAACCTTCATCCTTTCCATACTGGCGTTTAGTATTGCCAGTATGGACTTGGTCTTATCTATAGTTTATGCAAAACGCGTCCAAGAAAATTGGGTAAACCGATTCGTGGTTTACTCAGCGACTGTGCTTGGCGCTGTTTTCTTTGTCTTAATGGAAAGTTTTAGCCAAATGTATTTTACTGGCGTTACGAAGTTAGTATCTTATTATATTTGGGATATCTTGTTGATTATCGACGCCGCTTTTCTTTTCAACTACATTCCTTATGTGGTAACTAAGATTATTGCCCATCCTTGGCGTAATCCTTATAAAGCTATTTTCTTAGTAACTTCAATTCTCTATGTAGTAACTGCTATATATGGTTATTTTAAATATAGTTTAGTTGCTACTAATATCAGATTTTTATGTTTTTTCTTTATCGTGTTTTTCTGCATCTTTGTAGTTTTAAAAAACTATGGTTCTATTGCCATGAAGCATGTAAGACATACCTTGCTAGCAATAGCAATTGTATCCTTTACTCTTGTTCCAATAATCGTTGCAGGACTGTTTTTTAATGAGTTAAAAGGTCTTTGTATTCCTATTTTGTTATTAGCAAGTACAATTTGTATTTTAGTTTATTTGTTTGTTGATATCGTCAAAAGAGAAGAAAAGATTACTACTTATGAACAAAAGCAACCTTTAACCATTGATAACCTTTCTCAATACCACATAACAGAACGTGAATACTCTGTAATTTTATTGATAAAAGAAGGACTTACCAACAAAGAGATAGCAAGTAAGTTGAATATCTCTGTAAATACTGTGAATAATCATATTGCAAATATATTTTCAAAGACGACTGTTAGAAGCCGTATAGACTTGTTAAATTTGTTAGAGGAATCAACTTATGTTAAAGTATGAAGTACCAACCACTTGGTATGATAACTGTTATTTAGATAAAGCTCCGGTTATACCAGCAGCTCGTTCTTTTTCAATAATTGATGGTAATAAAAAAGCTGTTTTATTGATTCATGGCTATGCTGGGTATCCTGGAGAATTAGTGCGTCCTGCCACAGATTTAGCAAAAGTAGGCTTTGATTGTTATATACCACGACTTCCTGGTATGGGAACTAGTTGTGAAGACTTTCAAGCCTCTTCTTGTAAAGATTACTTTACTCTTTTAGATAATGCATTAACCGATTTAAAAGCACGTTATGAGAGTGTCTCACTAGTTGGTCACTCTATGGGTACTTTACTTGCTGTAATTTTTGCTAAGAAGTATCAAATAAACGATGTGGTGTTAGCTTCTCCTGCCTTCAAGTTTAAAGGAGTAACTCTTTTTGAACTTAAGGCGCTTGCTAAAGT
>CAYYEN010000029.1:0-13846 GCA_964470795.1 uncultured Spirochaetaceae bacterium
AAGCTGGAATACACTGATAGGGAATATAGGAGTCTCACCATGTCCAAGACCAGCATAAATAGCATTAAGAAGTTCATCAGTTACTAACTGTCCCTCAGGAGATGTATCCATGCCGTAATTTAAAGAGGAGAAAGGAACCTGTGCTCCTGCACGACTATGGAGAGTATTGAAATTATGGATAACAGCTTCCATTGCCTGATGAGTCTCTTCAATTATATTTTCAACAGCTAGATCATATATTACATCATCTTTTATATATACACGCTCTTCAAGAAGGATATACTCATCATATGCCAAAGAAATACAAGCAGAAATTGCTTTGTTTATTGAAGCACAGGTAAGGTCCTTCCTTTCATTGGCTTTTTGAAGTTCTTCTTTAATACAAAATTCTTCATTAAATTTTTCACTATTAAGATTATCAAAGTAAACATCATCACCTATAGCTTCCTTGATAACCTTAATAAATGCTTCTTTGTTTTTATTAGCTTCATTACTACTAACTATATATGGCCGAAATGCTTCCCAAATCTTGTTTACAACAGCTTTCTTAAAAGACTTTTTTACACCTTCTGCCATAGCATAATCGAACGCATTTATACTCTGCCCTCCCAGTGAATTTCCCATTCACCCGACTATATCTCGATCTCTGATTCTCAGGTCAGAGAATCCCACATTTTCGGGACACGTATCAATAGTGCCTCTACTCTACTTGGTTACTCCTGGTTAATGGTTGATAAGACCAAACTTATGCGTCCAGTACCCTTTCGATAGTCTGTTAACCTATCAATCTTATATTCTTTTATAAAAAAGAATATGTTCATAAGATTGATGTGGCACAGGATTCTCTAGCGATGCGGACAGATTACATTTAGTCGCTAGCATTCCCTGTTAGCATTGAAATAGGCTGTCATTTCCTACAGCTCCCACTGATGGTTCTCAATACACCCCTCGATGACAGGGTAAGCGTGGAGTTACGTTTCACATGTTACCATATGAGTGCTCCCACTTCATTATCATTGATTATTAATGATTAATATTGATTATTCTAGAAAGCATATCATTTTGGTTCGATTGTATAGCTATGCAAGCTAAAGATGCATATGCACGAATAGAGTTAGGTTCTCTAAGGAAACCATGACCGGTAGAGAAACCGCCATGGAAAAGTTTCAGGAGGTCAATCTGACAACAATTCAGGGTGATAAGGCTGAAGTCCTTATCATGGATATGGATATGATCAGTTCTATCTGCTTCTTCAAACTCTTCATTGAGAACGAAATTGTTGATAAAATACTTAGATGATTCTGTGCCCAATTTTAACATGATGCCCATAGGAGCATCAGTATTGATGTTTGCGTTGTCTCTCTTAAGATCTACATCTGTGGAATCGGCAAAAAGCATATCCTTATAAGTGTTGATCAAATCTTTCTGAGCTCTACGTCTCTGAGAGTGTTTCTGACGGTATTCTATATAATGCTTAGCAGTATTATAGAACTTATTCTCCATGAGAATCAATTCAACAACATCCTGTATTCTTTCCACATGGAAGTTAAGATCTTTAGAGATTTTATTTTTGTAGAGAGGGTTAGTTCTCAACAAAAAAGAAACAATCTTAGCAGTGGCATTATTCACATCCTCTTTGCTCATCTCTTCAGTTTCAGAGTTAGCACCCATGATAGCATTTAAGATTCTATTAGAATCAAACTCTACTACCTCTCCAGATCTCTTTGTAACTGTAATATTCATTCAATCTCCTCCTTTGTAATATACAGTTTTTCTTTATCTATATCACTGGAAATAAATCCAGCGATAGTTTCAACAGCTTCCTTTTCTTCTTTTCCATCTGCTATTACAGTAACATTAGTTCCTTTGACTATATTCAGTCTATGAACTCCTATGATACTATTAGGATTTTCTGTCATCTCTCGTGCCATGATACGTATACTACAATCAAACTTTGATGCTAGTTTTGTAATATACACAGCAGGACGATTATGAATACCATTTGGATTCTTACATACTACTGTTTTCTCATACATCTTTATCACATCCCATATGCAGGAATACGACCACCAGTAGCATCCTGATTTAATCTGATTTTCAAAAGAACAAATGCCTTACCGCAAAGGTAAGGATTCTCAATAGTCTTTCCAAATACACATTTCATAAGGTTATCAATAGGTTTGATATGATTCATAAGCATCATCATAATACTTTCAGGATATAGTCTTGAAAGTACATTATCCATAGGAATATCCATACTGTAGATGAATCCTATGACCTTGTTAAGATTTGCTGCTATAACAGCAAGCTTTTCATCTTTGTAAAGTTCTTTGTTGAATGTAGTTGTGATATCCTTAGAATTAGCAGCTTCAATTGTAGATAAGAAGTTGTAGATAGAATCCTTCTCATTGTAGATAACGTTCATAAAGAACTTGATAAAGTAAGGATCATAATTTGATATCAGAAGATCATACAAATAGAAAGCAAGAGCATGCTTATCTTCATCCTCTTGGAATACTACTTCTATTCCATGTGCACTACAGAGAAATGAAACAATCTCTGCATAAGTACGATCTCTAATCTCATTGATATTCCTCTTATCATATGGAAACTGTACAAGCATTCCTTTGAAAGATTCTTCAAGAGAACTTACAAAATTTGGTTGTTCAATACCATTGAAATCAACCTTCTTGTTTTGGATAGAAGTTTCTATAGCACTATAGATATATTCAGTGCTAAAGTTACTTAAAATAACAGCAACCTCGTTCTCTGCTTGTATTCTTAGAGACCGAGAATTGGTATCGACAAAATGGTCCATTCTTTTTCCCCCTTTATAGTTCTTTATATAAAAGTACTGGAACTTTTAAAAAATAAACTTTGGAGTAGGAGTTCTCTTATAAGATTTGAGAACTTCTACTCCTTTTAAATCATTAAACTGTTACATTAAACTCATCTGTCTATTTACTCTAAACTTTATATACTCCTTTAGTGTCTCATTCTCATGATCTTCAAGAGCATAATCCTGAACTATGGATATAAGAAAATCTTTCTTTATAAAATCTTTGAATTCCTTATAATCTGGATACATTCCTAACAAGCATTTTGTAAGAAATTTGTTCAAAGCTGTTGTTCCGTCAATAGCATTATCTGTTCCTACATGGTATGCTTTTGGATATTCTTTGATTTCCTTTATAACTTCATCTAGAGAAGTACCTTTACAAAATTTTACAGAATAGGAACAACCTTTAGATTTTTCAATAACAAAGAAATACTGATCGGAACCTATATTTATTGGAACTGAAACTAGCAAGTCTTTGTCTTTTAAGTTTAACATGCTTTCACAGAGATCTGGAATGTCAAGTCTAAACATTCTTTCTGTTATACTCATTTCATCCAAACCAAATTCATCTTTAAATTTTTTCATACTAATCTCTCCTTTTGAAATTTGAAAGTAATTACATTGATCATTTTTATAATATATAACTAAAACTATATATTAATGATGCAACTTCTTCCGCATTAATACAATTTCCATTGCACCGGTATACCCCACTAGCGAAAGGCTAGTGGGGTATATTGGTGTCGTTTATCTTCCAGGGTCAAAGTTTATAAGATTAAACTCTTTACGAAATCTCTTTTCTTCTTGTTCTTCAATATCTTCATTGAAGTTAGCAAATATAGAATCTGGAATACCTGTTTCAGCTCCTAAGTATCTTTCATTTATCTGATCATCAGTAAGACCATATTCTTGTTTGATAGCATTTCTAAATCTCTTATCAAACTGAATACTATCTCTAAACATTTGATCTTCTTTCTGTTTTCTCTTCTCAAAGAAGTCTTGAATAAGAGTTCCTTGAGCTTTCTTCATTGCACCAAGCTGACCATTGATTTGGTCATCAAGTTCCATAGCTTCTTCAGATTCTGGTGGTATTACTTCTTCTATAACAGAGGTATACTTTTGATCAAGAGAGGTTACAACGTCATCTATACCAGCATCAGTCTTTATCTCTCTCTTGTCTATATTATAGTTAGCCTTGAGATCCTTACCATAGTACCATACATACAATGCCCATAGATAAGAAAATACAAGGTCATCATGAGAAGTGTTAGAATGCTCAATACGACCATTCTTCTTAACTTCCATGCATTTCATCTCTGCAAGTATATCAGGACAAGAGAACTTGTTCTTATGATACATTACTCGTTCTCTTAGTGTTTCAATTACAAGATCACGATTCTCATGAGTTGAATCAACACCAAATACTTTCGTAAGAACAGATTTTCTCTTGATACGAATACCATCAGTCTGCTCTTCTATAATCTTATCCTTAATCTCATAATAGAGATTCTTCTTTATCTTAGATTCTTTCAGATAAGCTATAACAGATGCACCGTATCCACCATTTCTCTCTATACAAAGTATAGCATTAGGATAGAAGTAAGTTACAACTTCCAAAAGAAGTCTAGTAAAGTCTCTTACTGAGATGATATTAGACTTAAATGTAGCAATAACATCTGTAGTTTGAGAATCTATAATGGTAAATGCAGAATAGTCTCGTCTATAACCACCACCAACATCGACACCTATAATTGGAGGATGACGTGGAACCATATTAGAATCTAATGCTATAAGCTTGTAGATCTTCACTATGTATTGACCCATAAACTCTATCTCATTGATAGGTTTATGATTTACATATTTCTCTATCTCTTCAAGATCTTCTGTAGAGAATGGACAGTTCTCAGACATGAGACTCCATTCAAGGAAAATTTCTCGTCTGATATCCTGAATCTTATGCCAACCAATTTCACGACACTGATTGAATAACCAATTAGAATCTTTACCAAGCTGCTGCCAAGTAAAGCTTACATATACAAATGAAGACTTGATGTTGCTATTTACTATAGCTTGCATCTGTTCTGGAGTCTTATCATACATTCTTTCATTGAATGGAGTACATTCTAATCTAAATTCATTTGCATACTGTCCTTCTTCTGAAGTAAGAACACCAGGGGTTGTGGTTATTATTACTCCATAAGGTTTACCAAAATATCTAGCATTATCAAATGCTGTTCTAAGAGCTGGTGCTGTGGAGGAATATACAACGTCATTGTAAGGCTGGAATGCAAACTCGTCGTTCCACCAGTGACCTATTGTTTTACCTCTTAGAAGAGTACCAGCAGCCGTTTTACTTCTAGCTGATGAAGTGATGTTTATTTTATTATTAGTGATAGCATTTTCAAGGCTAGTAGCATTGTCTTTTGCTTTCTTCTTTTTATCACCTATCAATGAATATTCTTGCCGCATTTGCAGATAACTTGGTAGCATTGATATTATATTCTTAACAGCATCAAGGTTATCTACAGCAAATGCTTGCTTAGTATGAGAGAACCATATCTCAGTATTAGCTGTACCATAGTTATACAGCCAAGAGTAGAATACCTCGGCAGATAAGGTCTTACCCTGCTGACGAGGAAGCTCAAACCATACATTGATATTCTGAAGAATAGTAAAAAAGAAAGCCATGTTTCCTCTATTAAGAATAAAAGGAACACCTTGTGGACTACCTGTCTGAACAACTCTTACACACTCTCTAACATAATACCAGAAGTTTCTTCTACACTCATTATGAATCTTCTGTTTCATAAGAAGACTAAGGTTAGGATCGAATGGATCTACACCTGCAAGATCTGTATCTATAAGTGAAAGCATAAAAGCATTGTTCACTATTCCCTTAGCTCTAAGGAAATAGTGCATTTCAAGGAAAGACTTATTCCTTGTGCTCATATGGTAAGAAACTTTTAACTGTTGCTGTTGTTGAGGCTGCTGCTGAGGTTGTGGCTTAGAATTAAATCCAGTTAGTTGTTTGATGAAGCCTCCTTCACCCATTATAATCACCTCTCTAAAGATATATAAGTTTACCTAAGTGTCAAAAAATAAACGAATGCCTCATCTTCGTTTATTTTTACAACAGAAAATACATTCATTTAAAGATCAAAGACCTAATGAAAGTCTATTGATACCTTTAATGAATGCTAACTGCCTAGTGAGTTCCTCTGGATGAGATTTTACTAACTCTAGTGCAGCAGCCCTTTCAGAACCGGAGATGAGCCCAAGAATATGGGCCCACTCCAATTCTTTCTGAAATCTTGCCATTGATATTCACCCCTTTCAAATAGACTACTTCATGGAGGCGGTGTCTATCAATGTTATTATATATAACTGAAAATTCAGACATTTTTAATTTTTGCTGTTTATCACTTCAGTAACATAGAAATTTGCGAAAAAGAAAAATAGAACTTTAAACATAAAATTAATCCATACCCAAAACGGGTATGGGCTTTTATATAATTAATAATCATCTCTATAAATACCATAAGTTTCAAAAAATAAACGAATGCCTCATCTTCGTTTATTTTTACAGGTTAGCTACATTTACTTAAGGATCAAAGACCTAATGAAAGTCTATTAATACCTTTAATGAAGGCTAACTGCCGAGGGAGTTCATTTGGATGTCTGTTAACTAAATCCAAAGCTTCTCTTCTCTCGGTACCGGAGATGAGCCCAAGAATATGGGCCCACTCCAATTCCTTTTGAAATCTTTCCATTAATATTCACTCCTTCCAAATAGACTACATCATGGAGGCGGTGTCTATCAATGTTATTATATATAACTGAAAATATGTTTATTTTCATTTTTTGTTACCATCTTTCAGTAACAAACATAGAAATTTGTGAAAAAGAAAAATAGATCTTTAAACACAAAATCAACCCATACCCAAAACGGGTATGGGCTTTTCTGTGTTCAATCTTATTTATTTAAGCTGGTATAAAGCTACCATCAATATGAGAACGATAACCAGTAACATGATACATTCCATATTCGTCAAAGTCATAAATCTTTTCATCTAAGTTTTCACATGGGATCGCTTTAGTGAATCCAAATGAACAAGACTTACCATCTTCTTCCCAGACTGCTATACAGTCTGTTTCATACATTTTAGTATCTTCATTGAAAATCTCTTCTCCTTCACTAACCGAGGAAGCCATTCTATAGATTCTCTCGATTATCGTACTACTAAAATCGTATGACAAATATCTTCCTCCATATTCTTTCTAGTATCTTTTGAATGATTTAAGGCTATAGTTCATCGTATATTCCTCCTCTTTTATAATTGCGTCATGAACTTCCTCATACCTATAGTATATAATTATTTATCATTTATAAGGCTCATAACCTTGATCTTACCTTCCTTAGGCTGACAGTATAACTCTTCGTAATACTGTTTTCTATTATTGATACTTCTGATATAAGCTTCATTAAGTAAATCATTACCACGAAGATTTAAGTCAGATATATCTAATGCATACTTAGCAAACATACCTAAGGATGCTTGGTAATATCCTTTAATCTTCTGAAATCCATGATCTATACAATAGATAAGCATAGTATCATAGTTTCTCATACGTCCTAAAACTTGTCGAAGTAATGGTTTAGATGAATAAGGAGCTGCAAGTAACACTCCAAGAGCAAGATTATCTATATGCTTTCCTTCTCCACAGGATTTGATTGTAGTGAGAATTATAGGCATCTGAGTCTGAATATCTCTTAATTCATCAGGAATCTTAGAATGGAGAATTCCAATGTTTCCTTCTAACTCAGGGAAGGTATAAACCATCCAGTTGTATATGGTATCTATAGCACTAATACTTTCTACGTAAAAGATAGTTTTTCCTTTTACTCTTGCAATCTCCATAACAACGAATAACATCTTAAAGAACTCTGGTTTTCTTATAACGTAATCTGCATACTTAGCAGCATTAAACATTCTAAATCCTCCATGTCTTATATCACATGAAGCAACTTCATATGGAGTAGGTCTAGATGTATAGTGTAATGCAACATAATGAGTTCTAGGATCACTACTCTCATCAAACATATCTATTGCTGGAACATCTGAGAATGCTGCTTGATAGATTCTATTCTCTTCTCTATCAGATCTCTCTGGTGTAGCTGTAAGATAGATAGTCTTCCATGTATTAGTATTGAAATCTATACGAAGAAGATTGTCAAAATACTTATGAGCTTCATCAAATACTTTCAATCCTATTCCTATGGTTTGGAAGAATTCTCCAACTTTATCCCAACCAAAGTTTGCACCGAATCTATTAATAGAAGCGTGTCCTGTTATGAAGTATTTTACTTCAGATACATCTTTATCACCATTTATGATAGCATTAAAAGTTCTACTACCATTATCAATAACACATATTTCACTCTCCTCTGTATTTGTAAAATCGAGAATTTCATTCTTCCATTGATACATCATATCTCTAGTATGAGTGATAATCAATTCTTTCATGTTTAGGAAAGCAGCGGCTGCTATAGCGATGTAAGTCTTCCCAACGCCTGTGTTTACGTTAATAGAAATCTGAGTTTTCGCTCTATTTCGCTCATACCCTTGCACCCCCAAAGCAAAGTATAAAGCTTCCTTTTGTACGTCACTTTTTGGGTGATATTTCAACATTATTGGATTTTCTAACTTAATTACAGGATCTGGTCTTGTTATTATTTTAGGTTCCATTCCAGATCCTAAGAGATTCAAAATCTTCTCTACATTAAGCCCTCTAGGAAGTATTAAGGTTCTAGTTTCATCATCATAAACACAACCCTTAAGATACTTCGTATGAGTAAGAGGATCATACACAGAGAACAACTTCTCAATAGCTGGACAATATCCAATTGTGTAATCATAGATTACAATCTTAGAATACCAAATCTCTATTTCCATATTTATTACCTCCTATGGTATATAATTAAGACTTATAGTAGTTTAACGAAAATATATAAGGAGAAGGTTATAACCTTCTCCTGTAAAATTCTCGTCTTATATATATATAAGTACCCCTTTATAGTTTTTTGTATGTATGTCAAATTCATTTTCAAAAGTTATTTGAAAACTCCAATACATTTTAGTCTTTCTATAGCTTTTTCTTCTGTAAATCCTTCATAACCATAGTCACGTATATAGATAGGAATCATTCCCTGTTCTATTTTATACTTCATTGATATTTGAGGTGAAAAGAAAAATTTATTATTGGTATACAATGGATCCATAAAAGGATTAAGTTCAAGATTCATCTCAAAATCATTAGGAATATAGATAGTTTCAATCTGTTGATTGGAGAATCTTACTACTCGATTCTTTACAATCTCACTTATACTAAGAAACCCTATAAAATGAAATTGTGTTGGAGTTATAAACCACATCTCATTATTTCTTCTAAAGTCTGAATAGTCTGGTGGATAATAAGGATTATCTTCTGTAACATATACAGAAGTATTCTTTATAGTTGTTATCTTATAATTTTTAGTTTCTATGATGTAATTTTCATTATCTTCTGCAACTGAAAATTGATCTAGTACATCACATACTCTAAGATCTTCTCTTCCTACTTTAGATCTTATACAAAAATAGATACTATTAGAAACACATACTCTAGGAATATTACCTTCAGATATTAAAGCAGTTTCTGTAATTATAGGAACTCTAGGTTCTAAAATAGGATTATATCCTATAAACTCATTTGAAATATGATACCATAACATAATTCATTCCTCCTGATTATATAATTAAGACTTATAATAGTCATAAGTCATAAAATAACAGGAGAAGGTTATAACCTTCTCCTATGAATTTTTCGTCTTTATATATAATAGTATTCCTTTATAGTTTTTTTACATGTATGTCGAGTTCGATTTCAAAAATTATTTGAAAACTTAAGTATATTTCACTCTTTTCTCCTTTCTATTCTGGATATTCTATAATTTCTTCTGGTTATATAATTAAGACCTATAATAGTCATAAATCACAAAATAGTATGAGAAGGTTATAACCTTCTCCTAAGAAAAGTCTTGTCTTTTATATTTATATATATAAGTACCCCTTTATAATTTTTTTACATGTATGTCGAGTTCTATTTTAAAAATTATTTGAAAACTTACTCTCCAAAGTTATAATATATAACCTTAAAGAAGCTTATTCAGACTATACACAAAAAAAGAATAGACCTAGGTTTGTAACCTAGGCCTACGTTTATATATTACTTCTGTACTTTATACTGGGTGAATACTTTAATCTTATCATTCTTAGGACCATCAAGTTCTACAAGATTACTTGTATCTGACAGGAAGTTCTGTGGCTGAGACATACAGAAGAGATCCATAATAGAAGGAGCTTTCTTCTGGAATGATATAGGAGCATACAGAGTCTTTCCAAGATCCTCAAATAGCAGAGTAACTACTATACTAGGATTATTAGCAAGAGAACTCTTAAGTGGCAATACCTGATAGCTTGCATCAGGAATAGACCAGTCTGGTTTCTCAAGAATTGCTTCACCGTCTCTAATCTGAGAACTAATAATCATAGCAATATGAAGACCAGAGATAGATAATCCAGCTTCAATAATAAGGTCAAGCATGTTAGTAAATATACTCTCTTTAGTCTGAGCTGCAACGACACTCTTAAGATCAATAAGATTGGTAATATCATCAAGAACTTTGTTAAGTTCATCATTATTAAGATCAATCAAGAAACAGCTAAAGTCCTGACCGTTATTCATCTTATAGAGCTTAAAGAGATCAATGTATATCAGATCATCTTCTAAGATTACTGCATTATTAATATCTTTATCAGCAATGAACTTCTTTAACTCATCACTGATGTAAAGACGATCGTTATCCTTAGTAGCGATGATAATATCCTCTTCATCATTCTGAGTTCTAATTCTACACTGAAGAATGTAATCATTATACTCAGAGTCAAATCCACCATCAGTATAATCTGACTTCTCAAAGTCATCAGAATTAACCTGCACAATATCATCAGGATTGATGATAAGTAAAGTTCCTTTCTCAACTTCTTTGAGAGGATTAAGCTGAATTATGTTCATATTTACGTTGAAATAATCAGCGAAACCATCAAGCCATCTAAGAGCTTTAATCTTAGTCTCAAGCAAATGTTTAGCAGATAACTGACGCTGAGTAATTTCAGAAGAAAGTTTTTCTGCTGCATATTTACCAGGTTTGAGTTTTCTAAGAGTATACCAAAGTTCACCACAGCACTTCTGACATACTCCATGACCACGTGCATTAGATGCACAAGTAATTGGACTTCTAAGATAAATCCACTGTCCTACAAGATGCGTGTCTTTAGGATGGATACGATAATCAATACCATTAGGATCTAACTTGTAGTACATATCTCTTAACTTAGTGAGATACTTCTTATTCTTTACCTGAATATACAAGAAGTTCTCTGTATGACAATCATAGTCAGGATCTGGATATAAGAAGGTATCAATGTTATTCAATCCTAAAACTCGTGCAAATGAACCAGAGTCACCGGTGTTCTGTTTAGTCTGAATCTGAGCAACTCTAGATGCAGCAGAGTCAATAAACTGAGATTCAAGATCATTTAAAGCACCAGAAAGATATGAGCCATCTATGATGTTAGTGTGTACACCACCATATCCATTAGGCTTTGCACCAATATTAATAGCAAACTCTTTGAACTGGCGAATATTTACGCCTTCATGTGCTCTAAAAGAGTTAGCCAAACAATGATCATATCCAATATACTTCTTAGAATCCTTTATGAGTTCAATGAATCTATTAGTATACTGCATACCTACATCCTTTATTTCCTCCATAGGACGATTCTTCATACTTATATGAAGAATATCATTAGCCTCTGCATTAGCATTCATCAAATCTAAAGTATCCTTAAGATTGATAGTATTAGCCAGATACATAGAGAAAGCATCTGTACAAAGCAGATTATATACAGCATCATCAAGAACGTTGTTTAAGACAATACTGTCAACTGTTTTTCTATATACTTCGATGATATGAGTATCAAAATAATCCTTTATAGCATTTTGAGTCAACTCATCAACGAAGAATAAATGTTTAGGTTCAATAGCTGCACCTAACTGAATTAATGGATGCCACATGATGATATTGAAATAGAGGTCTACAAGATAAATCTCAATAGACTCACCACCTCCAAAGTCTACTATAGCATACCTATTCTGAACTAATTCAGTTTCGATATAATCTTTCATGAGATTAGTAATCCCATCATAATATTCTTGCCATGTCTGCTTATTAATATCAACAGTTCTGATTATTGGAATTTCTCCTTTGAGAATTCCAGCAAATTGAAAGTAGACAACCTCATTGTCTATAGTCATAGTTCTTCCTCCTTAAAATTAAAACTAATTTCCACCCTATAAGAGTTATATTATAGAGTAGATGGATGTTTACAAAATTATAGTATATGAATGAACTCAATTTTAGAAAAAAATAAACTGATGTACAGAATGATAGTGGAAAAGAAGAAAAGGGAAGTCCGGCAACTAGCAACCATCATCCTTCCCTTAAAAACAGATCTTAAGCTATGAGAGCTAGGTCTTTAAGCTGTTCATTCGTTACTTCAACAAAATCATGAGCAAACCCATTTCTCATTGCAGGATAGGAATCGTTCAGATGAGACCTGAAACATTCTTCCAACCACTTAAGAACTTGGGAGCGGAACAAAATCCGCTCCTTTACTTCTTTTTGAGACATTAGGATCATCTCCTTTCTGAATACAGGATAGAGTAAGAAGAATGCTAGCTCTTCTTCTACTCATATCTATTATATATAACTGAAATTCAGAAAGAAGATAAAAATCTATTTAGTCATTTCCAGTAACATAGAAATTTGCGACAATAACCCCCGAACCCTAAAAAAGGGTTCGGGGTATTGATAAGCTTATCAATTACGCTTGAAAAAATCAATCAAACCTGATTGGACGGGTGAATGCGTTAGGGGTAACTTTCAGCATTGCACGCTGTGCCTTAATAGCATTCTGCTGTACACGTGGAGTATACTTAACAGCAATCTTAGAAAGAAGTTCTTTACGCTTTGCCTGAACCTTACGAAGCTGCTGCCATTCTGGAGAGTTCTCTTCTTTTGCCTTTGCTAAGCAAGCAAGCTTAACACGGCGAGTAAGATCATCCTGCTTATTCAAATACATGATGGACTTACGGTCAAGAGAACCTTCATTTACTGCCTGCTGAACTTCAGCAGACTCTAAATACTCATGACGAGCATCTTCTGGCATTCCTAAACATGCAGCCTCAAATAAATAACCCTGAAGGGCTTTCATGTCAATAATGCCGCCACCTTCCATCTGAACTCCCTGAGTTCCATCTGTTTTGATACTATCAACAAACATAGTTGTTTCCTCCTTTATTCATCAAAGAAAAATTTACTTTGAGGGTATATTATAGAAATGTAGAGGGATTAAATCTATATTGATCCTTCTACGATGTAATAAACGTCATATATAGAAAGGAGTGTGTTGGATTGATTACTAGAGAAATGAAGGAAAACCTTCAAGTATCAATAGATCCAATAGACGAGTATAAGCGTGAAATGCTTAGAATGCTTCAATTGTATTATCCTACTCTTAAAGAGAGTGAGATAGAATCTGCTTTAGATTATGCAATAGAGAAGCGATTTAAAGATGCAGGCTGTAGTTTGTATAACAACTACAAAGAGCAAACAATGGATACTACTTTGTATAAACTCACAAAGTATATCGAATCAAAGAAACCTATAGTAACAGCATTCGGTGTCTTATTCATGAGACATGGAACAGTTAGTAATCCTCTCTATGATTTTATAGAAGAACTTGCAAATGTAAGAGTCATGTATAAAGATAAGATGTTCGAATGTATGGAAAAAGGAGATATAGAAGGAGAAAAGAAGTATAATCTTTTACAGTTACTAGCAAA